>DATJSJ010000143.1:0-20404 GCA_035504175.1 Acetobacteraceae bacterium | reverse complement strand
CCCCGCTGGGGGCAGGCGCCCCCAGACCCGCAATACCTAAAGTAACAGGGGTGCAGGGGACGACTGTCCCCTGCCGGGTCCAGGGCGGAGCCCTGGCCTTACGGCTCGATCGCATCCACCAGCGGCGTGCGCGAGAACGGTCGCGCGCCACCCTCGGTGATCAACACCTGCTGTTCCAGCTTCACGCCGTCACCACCGCCGACCTCGCCGATATAGCTCTCCACCGACACGACCATATTTTCCTCGAACGTGCCGTCATAGCCCCAGTCGGCGAAGTCGACCGCATAGGCGATCGACGGATATTCGTCGACGAAGCCGACGCCGTGGATCATCGTCATGTAGCGCAGCGGCACATAGTCGTCTGGCACCGGCCAGCAGGTCTCGGCGAACTCCCGGAACGACAACCCCGGCCGCAGCCGCTCCACATTGAACAACACCTGCTCCTGCGCGATCGCGTACATCCGCCGCTGCGCATCGCTCGGGCGCTTCCCGGGGCAGACATAGGAGCGCGAGATGTCGGCGAGATAGCCGTGCGGCCCGACCATGTCGGTGTCGAAGCCGACGATGTCGCCGGCCTCGATCACGCGGTCGGAGCACTCCTGAAACCAGGGATTGGTGCGCGGACCGGAGGCGAGCAGCCGGCATTCGATCCACTCGCCGAGATGCGCGATGTTGGTCTCGTGCAGCACGGCCCAGAGCTGGCTCTCGGTGATGCCGGGCTGCAGCGCCGCGCGGATGCGGTCGATCGCCAGGTCGCACACGTCCATCGAGGCCTGCAGGCAGGCGATCTCCTGCGGCGACTTGATCGCACGCGCCTGCTCGATCGCCTCCTGCACGTCGAAAAGCTGGATGCCGCGCGCGAGCAGGCGTTCCGTGCCGGGCGGGTCGCAGCGGTCGATGGCGAGGCGACGGTTGCGGCCGCCATGCTGTTCGACCAGCGAGGCGACTTCCTCGGCCCAGATTGCCGCCTTCTCGCCGCTGCGCGGGCCGGCGAGGAAGTAGATCCAGGGCGTGCCGTTGCGCAGCTCGTCGACCATCTCGCTGCCCTCCGCGAGATGCCGCGTGCTGGCAAACTCGAACATCACCACCGGCCCGTCGGTCGCGACGAAGACGTAGCGGCCGCCGGCGTGCATGGTCCAGATCGCCATGTTGCGCAGCCCGGTCGCGTAGCGGATGTTGATCGGATCGGCGAGCAGCGCGCCGGCGAAATCGCGCCGCCGCAGCTCCGCGCGCAGGCGGTCCAGCCGCCAGCGCTGCAGCGCTGACTCGTCGATCGCGCCGATCCGCGCCATCAGTGCGGCATCGATCGGGGCGACCGTCCATTCACCATGGGCCGTATCGCCGTGCGGCGTGGCCATGCGCAGGATGCGGCTCTGATGCGGGCGAGGGGCGTCGTCCATGGCGGGCTCCGGGGGAGATCAGGCGGGCTGGAACACCGGCTCGACGCGGGTGAGGTCCTCGACCGGGATGTGACAGAGGATCATGTGCCCGTCCGACGGACGGCGCTCCGGCGGCGGCACGGTGTCGCAGATCGAACCGAGCTTGCGCGGGCAGCGACTGGCGAAACGGCAGCCGGGTCCGGGATTAAGCGGGCTCGGGATCTCGCCCTCGAGATGAATGCGCGTCTGCCGCAGCGTCGGATCGGGCAAGGGCACGGCGGAAAGCAGCGCTTCCGTATAAGGATGGTAGGGCGGGCGGAACAGCGCCGCGACCGGGCCGCTCTCCATCACCCGGCCGAGATACATCACCACCACCTCGTCGGCGAGATAGCGCACCAGTGCGAGGTCGTGGCTGATGAAAACCATCGTGCTGCGCTGTTCCGCCTGGATCCGCAGCAGCAGGTTGATCACCGCCGCCTGCACTGAGACGTCGAGCGCCGAGACCGGCTCGTCGGCGATCAGCAGCGACGGGTTGCCGGCGAAGGCGCGCGCGATCGCAATACGCTGCTTCTGCCCGCCGGAGAGCTGGCGCGGCAGGGCGTGGCGAATCCCGGTCGGCAGCCGCACCATCTGCAGCAGCGCGCGCACACGTTCCTGGGTATCCCGCCGGGTGCGGGCAACGCCGAAGCGGCGGAGCGCACGGGCGATGGCACGCCCGACCGGATGCGACGGGTTCAGCGTGCCGTCCGGGTTCTGGAACACCATCTGAATGGCCGCGACCTCGCGCGCCGCGCGCGCGCGCACCGTGCGGCTGCCGATTTCCTGCTCGAGGAAGCGGAGCTGGCCGCCGGTCGCGCGATCGAGCCCGGCGAGGATGCGGGCGAAGGTCGATTTGCCGGACCCGGACTCGCCCACGATCGCCAGCACCTGGCCGCGCCGCGCGGTGAAATCGAGCCGATCATTGGCCAGCAGTTGCGCCCGCCCGACGGCAAAGGTACGGCTGAGCGCGTCCACCTGCAGCACCGGCTCTCCCGTCTCCGACGCGGCGTTCGCGGCGGCGGGCGCCGGCAGGACCAGCGGGCCGAGCTCGTCATGCCGGACGCAGCGCACCTGGTGATCCGCATCGGCAAGCTCGAGCGGGATTGGGCCCGTATCGCACCGGCCGGGCTGCGCGTGCGGGCAGCGCGGCGCGAAGCCGCAGCCCTGCCGCGCCTGGCCGGGCACCGGCACGCTGCCCGGAATCGGGCGCAGCGGTGCCGAGCGCTTGTCCGCGCCGAGGCGCGGGATGGAGGAGAGCAGGCCGCGCGTATAGGGATGCTGCGGATCGGCGAACAACGCCCGCGCCGGCGCATCCTCGACGATCTCGCCCGCGTACATCACCGCGATCCGATCGCAGACCCGCGCGATCACGCCGAGATTGTGCGAGATGTAGAACAGCGCCGTGCGGTACTTGACGCGCAGCTCGTTCACCAGGTCGAGCACCGCGGCCTCGACGGTAACATCGAGGCCGGTGGTCGGCTCGTCCAGCAGCAGCAGCGACGGGTTGGCGAGCAGCGCCATGGCGATCACCACGCGCTGCTTCTGACCGCCGGAAAGCTGGTGCGGATAGCGCCGCATCACCGAATCCGGGTCGGGCAGGTGCACGTCGGCGAGCGTCCGTGCCGCGCGGCGCCGCGCCTCGGCGGCGTTCACGCCGTCATGCTCCATCGGCACCTCGATGAGCTGCGTGCCGATAGTGAGACTGGGGTTCAGTGCGGTTGCCGGCTCCTGGTAGACGATGGCGATCTTCGAGCCGCGAATGCGCCGCAGCTCGGCCTCGCTCGCGCGGGTGAGATCGCGGCCGTCGAACATGATCTGGCCGCGCGGCATGGCGCCGTTGCGGCCGAGATAGCCCATGATCGCCATCAGCAGCGTCGATTTGCCGCAGCCGGATTCGCCGACCAGGCCGAAGCTCTCGCCCGGCGCGATCTCGAGCGACAGATCGGGGATCGCGACCAGTCGCCCGGCGGAGGTGCGGTACTCGACGCAGAGATCGCGGATCGAGAGCAGCGCCATCTTCTCAGTCCGTCAGCGCCAGCTCGGTCAACCCGTCGGCCAGCAGGTTGAAGCCGAGGATGAGCGAGACGATGGCGATCGCCGGATAGAGCGACATGTGCGGATAGACCGTGATCATGGCGGTGCCTTGCTTGACCATGCCGCCCCAGTCCGGCGTCGGCGGCGGCAGGCCGAGGCCGAGGAATCCGAGCGTTCCGATCGTGATCGTGGTGTAGCCGAGCCGCAGGCAGAAATCGGTGATCAGCGGCGCGCGACAGTTCGGCAGCAGCTCCACCAGCATGATGTAGAGATCGGATTCGCGGCGAAGCTGTGCCGCCGCGACGAAATCGTGATGCACCAGCGACAGCACGAGACCGCGCACGATGCGGGCGATGCCGGGCGCCGAGGCGAGCACCACCGCGACCACGATGTTCAGCGCCGAGGGTCCGATATTCGCGATCAGGATGACGTACAGCACCACCACGGGGAAGGAGAGGATGACGTCGGCGGCGCGGCTGATCACGACATCGACCCAGCCGCGATAGTAGCCGGCGACCAATCCCATCGCAGAGCCGATCGCATAGGCGACCAGCACCGCGATCGGTGCCACCGCCAGCACCGTGCGCGCGCCCCAGATCAGGCGCGACAGCATGTCGCGCCCCAGCGCATCGACGCCCAGCGGATGCGCCCAGGAGCTGCCGGGATGCCCGATCGCCACGTAATCCTGTGCGTCCGGCCGGGCGATCGGCAGCACCGGCGCCAGCAGCGCCAGCACGACCCAGAACAGCACAAGTCCAAGCCCCACCATGGCGACGCGCGAGTGCGGCAGCCGGCGCAGCAGATTCGGTGCGGGCCGCTCGGCCTCCTCGGCGATCTCCGGGACGGCAACCGGCATGCCGGACGTGGCCGCGAGCGGCAGGTCTCCCGAGCTCATGCGCCGCTCCCTTCGATCGGCATCACGCGCACCATCTCAGCCGCGGCTCTGCGGATTGAGGTAGCGGTAGCCGACATCGCTGAGGAGCTGCGTTGCAGTGGCGACGAACAGGGCGACGAGCGTCGCCGCCTCGATCAGCGAGATGTCGCCGAACAGCGACGCGTCGAGCAGCATGCGGCCGAAGCCGGGATAGGCGAAGACCAGCTCGGTCACCACCACGCCGCCGATCAGCCAGTTGATCTGCAGCAGAATCACGGTGAACGGCGCGATCATCGCATTGCGCAGGGCATGGCGCAGAATCACGCGCCGCCGCGGCAGACCCTTCAGCACGGCGGTGCGGATATACGGCCGCGCCATCACCTCGGCCATGGAACTCCGGACCATGCGCGCGACATAGCCGGAATCGTAGATCGCGAGCACCGCGACCGGCAGCACGAGCTGCGACGGGATCGACCAGCCGCCGCTGGCGTCGAGCGGGCTGGTACCGGGCAGCCAGTGCAGCCCGACGACGAACACCGCGACGAGAATCACGCCAAGCGCGAATTCCGGTACCGAGGTCATCACGATCGACGTCGTCGAGAGCCCGCGGTCGAGCCAGCTTCCCGCGCGCATCCCGGCCAGGATGCCGAACACCATCGAGACCGGGATGATGACCAGCATGGCAAGTCCGGCGAGCAGCGCGGTGTTGCCCAGCCGGTCCCACAACACGTCGTTGACCGGCGCCTTGTACAGGGTCGAGTAGCCGAAATTGCCGAAATACCGGGCGCCCCGCGGGTCGTGGAAATCGAGACCCAGCGACGGATCCTGCAGCGGGTCCTTCTCGAGCCCGGTCAGCACGCCGAGCCAGCGCACGTAGCGCACCAGCAGCGGATCGTTCAGGTGCAGCTTCTGGTAGAGGATGTCGACCTGCGACTGCAGCGCGAACGCTCCCAGCGTCTTGCGCGCGACATTGCCGGGCGAGAATTCGGTCACCGCGAAGACCAGGAACGACGCCACCAGCAGCGTCAGCAGCATCTCCACGGCGCGCCGTAGCAGGTATCTCAGCATGCCGACGCGCCCGTCCAGGCTGCCGCCTCAGCCGGCGCCGGCGCGCAGGCGGGTCGGCGGGGGGCGCCTGCCGTCACGCCGCCCGCGCCGGTCCGCAGCGATCGCGCCGCGCCCCGCCGTGCCCGACCAGCCGCTCCCGCGTGAGACACGTCGGTATCGGGCACCCTCCTCTCAGGCTCCTTGGGCGAGTGCGATCCGGTTGCCGAAGAAGTAGTTGGACGGGTGCATCTCGAAGCCCTGCACCTTCTTGTCCCAGAACGTGAAGCCCCGCCGCCAGAGCGGCTGCGCGATCGGGCCGTCCTGGTGCATGATGATCTCGAGCTGGGCCATGACGTCGCGGCGCTTGTCGATGTCGAGCGTGCCCTCCGCCTGCGCCAGCAGCTTGTCGAATTCCGGGTTGGAATAGCTGGTTTCGTTCCAGGGCACGCCGCTGCGATAGGCCAGGCCGAGGATCATCATGCCGAGCGGCCGATGATACCAGATCGTGGCGCCGAACGGCACCTTGGTCCAGACATCCCAATACTGGGCGCCGGGCATCACGTTCAGCTTCACCCTGACGCCGATCGCCTTCCACTGCTCCGCCGCCGCCTGGCACTGCGCCACGATCCACGGCAGATCGTTCGGCACGTACATCACGGTGTCGAACCCGTCCGGGAACCCGGCCTCGGCCAGCAGCTTCTTCGCCTCGTCGATGTCCTGGTTCATCGGCGGGATCGCCTTGTAGTCGGGCTGCGCCGGCGAGACATGCGTGTGATCGCCGACTTCGCCGATGCCGCGCAGGGCGACCTCCATGACCGCCTGCTTCTTCAGTCCGAGCCGCATCGCCTTGCGCACGCGCGGGTCGGTCCAGGGCTTCTCCGTCACCTTGAAGCGCAGCACTGCGGTCTCCGACGTCGAGACGTCGTAGTAGGCGAGGAAGTCCATCGCCTTCAGCGCGTCGTACTGCATCGGATCGGCCCAGAGCAGGCCGTGAATCTGCCGCGAGGCGAGCGCCGAGATCGGCGCCGCCGCGTCATCGCCGAGATCGATGAATTCGATGCCGTCCAGATAGGGACCCTGGCCCCAATATCCCTTGTGCGCCGTCAGCACCGCGCGCTTGCCGATATCCACGGAAGCGAACTCGAACGCGCCGGTGCCCTGCGCGCCCGGCTGGAACACGCCCTTGTCGCCCGGATAGAGCATCGCCGCCGGATAGTGGAACAGGTGCTCCGGCACCGCGATCTGCGGCGCCTTGCAGTTCAGCCGCACCGTGTGCGCGTCGACTTTCTCGATCGCGTTCGCGTCCCACAGCTTGGTGGTGGTTTTCGGCTTGCCGCTGGCATCGGTGCCGTCCGGCACTTCGGTCAGCAGATAGGCCTTGACCAGCCCGACGAACGAGGAGCCGACCGCGGCATCGGTGAGCTGCTTGAGGTTCCAGACCACGTCGTCGGCGGTGAAGTCCTGGCCGTTGTGCCACTTGATCCCCTGGCGCAGGGTCAGCGTCCAGGTCTTCAGGTCCGGCGAGACGGCCCACTTCTCCAGCAGGTAGGGATGGGTGACGTTGTTGCGGTCGGTCAGGGTCAGATACTCGACCACCTGGCGGGAGAAATTGCTGTCGTACCCACCCCAGGAATAGGTGTGCGGGCTTTTCAGCTCCTTGACCCGGGTGCCGACGCGCAGCGTGCCGCCATGCGGCATGTCGGCGGCGCGGGCGCGCGGCATCGGGCCAAGCCCGGCCATCGCATACGCGGCCGGGGCGGCGACGCCGAGCAGCGTCGCGAAGCGCAGGAATTCGCGCCGGTCCAGCCGGCCATCCGCGAGCTGCCGGCGCAGCGTCTCGAGCTGCGGATTGATCCTGTCGCTCATCGCCCTCTCCCCTTTGCAGCGGCGGCCACGGCCGCGCGACCCTGCGCATTCTTCCGGACGGCGTATGCGGGATCGGCGGCATTCCGATCCCGTCGCCTTGCCCCTGCGAGCCGCCGCGCCCCGCTATTTCGGTATGGCTGCTCCGCAGGGCGCTGGTGGCATCCTAGGCGGGATCGGCCGGTACGCGGCTTGAACGGAGTAGCCGCGGCCATTGAATGCAGCCGACATCCGGCCCCAAGGCCGCCCGGCTCAGCCGGCCAGCGCCTCGGTCCGCTGCCGGCGCTGATCCTGGCGCGGCGAGACGCCGAACACCGCCCGGTAGGTCTTGCTGAAATGCGCCGGCGACTGGAAGCCGCAGCTTACCGACACCGCGGTCACCGACATGCGTGTCTGGGTCAGCAATTGCCGCGCCCGGCGCAGGCGGAGCCGCAGATAGTGCTGCGCCGGCGTGGCGCCGAGCGAGCGGCGGAACAGCCGCTCCAGGTTGCGCCGCGACGTGCCGATCCGCGCTGCAATACGCGCGACCGGCAGCGGTGCCTCGAGATGCTCCTGCATCAGCGCCAGCACCGCGGCGAGGTCGTCACGGTCGACGTGCGGGTCGGGCTGGATCGCCTCGTGCTGCCGCACCGCGCCCGGGCGGATCCGATCGTGCAGCAACTGCTCGGCAATGCGCACCGCCAGCCGCTCGCCGTGGCGCTGGGCAATGCGGTGCAGCATCAGGTCGAGCCCGACCGTGCCGCCGGCGGCGGTGAAGCGCTTGCGGTCGACGGTGAACAGCTCCCCGGTCGCGTCCAGGCGCGGAAACGCCTCGGTGAAACCGGCGAGATTGTCCCAGTGGATGGTGCAGCGATAGCCTTCGAGGAGCCCGGCGCGCGCCAGGATGTGGCTGCCGACGCAGAGCGAGCCGATCTCCAGCCCCGACGCCGCCATCCGGCGAAGCCAGGACAGCACGTGGCGGTCGTCGTAGAGATGGCTGCCGAGGCCGCCGCACACCACGATCGTCGCGAGCGGCGGCGCCGCGTCGATCGATGCCCCGGCCGCAACCGGCACGCCGCCGCTGGAGGCGACCGGGCCGCCGTCGCGCGACAGCAGCGTCCAGCGATACAGCGCCCGCCCGGTCAGCATGTTGGCCAGGCGCAGCGGCTCGATCGCCGCGGCGAAGGTCATCAGCGTGAAGCCGGGGATGAGCAGAAAGCCGACCGCCTCCGGGCTCGCAGCGGTTTCGTGCGCCGGTGCCGGCGCGTGCGTCGGGCGGGGCAGGCGCGGGGGGGCAGGCGACGGTGTCATGATCGGTCCGGCTCCCGGCCGGGTGCGGCCGGCCCGCGCGGCGGGGACATCGGCCGAGCGCGGCATTCTGTCAGCCTTCGCCGGCGCTCGCCAGCCGCCGCCGCGGACGCCGCCCGCTGTCGCATCCGTTCAAGCCTGCCGGCCGCCGGCGACTGGCGGCCGGCCCACGAGGCGCTATAACAGCCGGATACCGTCCTGGGCCGGCGGCAGAGGTCGAGCCGTCCGCCCGACACAGCGAGGTTCGCGATCGCCTTGCCCGACCGTTTCAAGGGCCCGACCGGCATTCCGGACCGCGCCGTCGCGGAGTCCGCTCTGGCGCGGCCGCTCTCGGTCGGCATCCTGCTGGCCGAGCATTTCACCCTCTGCGCCTTCTCGCTGCTGGCCGATCATCTGCGCCTGGCGGCCGACGAGGGCGACCGCAGTCGCCCGATCCGCTGCCGCTGGACGGTGATGGGATCGCGGCCGGAGCCGGTCCGGTCGAGTTGCGGCGTGATGGTCAGCCGCACCAGCCCGCTGCTCGATCCGCGCGGCTTCGACTACATCGTCATGGTGGGCGGGCTGCTGCATGCCGGGCGGCAGGTCGATGACGAGACGATGGAGTATCTGCGCGGCGCCGCCCGCGCCGGCGTCACGCTCGTCGGGATCTGCACCGGCAGCTTCATCCTCTGCCGCGCCGGGCTGATGCGCGGCCGCCGCGTCTGCGTGAGCTGGTATCACTATCACGATTTCGTCGAGGAATTCCCCGATCACGACACCGTCGCCGACCGGCTGTTCCTGGTCGACGGCGATCGCATCACCTGCGCCGGCGGCGCCAGCTCGGCCGATTTCGCCACCTGGCTGGTGGAGCGGCATCTCGGCCGCGGCGTCGCGCAGAAGAGCCGGCAGGTGATGCTGTTCGACCAGGCGCGCGGCCAGGCGGCGCCGCAACCGCATCCGCCGATGCCGGCCGCCGTGGGCGATCTGCGCGTGCGTCGCGCCCTGCTGCTGATGGAGCAGCATCTCTCCGATCCGCTGCCGATCGCGAGCATCGCGGCGCGGCTCGATCTGTCGGCGCGCCAGCTCGAGCGGCTGTTCAACACCGTACTCGGCCACGGCCCGTCGGAGATGTACCGCACGCTGCGGCTGCGCTACGCGCGCTGGCTGCTCGACAACACCGAGCGCTCGGTGACCGACATCGCGCTCGACGCCGGGTTCTCCGACTGCGCGCATTTCTCGCGGCAGTTCAAGGCGCTGCACGGCTTCAACCCGACCGACAACCGGGCCGGGACGCGCCGCGCCCGGGCCGCGGCGCTCGCCGCCATGCCGGGGGTGATCGACCCCGTGCCCGGCATGCACCTTGCCGGCCACCGCGTCTACGAATAGGCCGCGCCGCCATGGGTGAGACGAGTTCCCCGGCCGACACGCTGCCCGGCCTGCCGCCGGTCTGGGATCCGGAGGTCGATGATACGCTCGTCTGCCGCGCCGTGCGCGACGAGACGCATGACGTCAAGACCTTCATCCTTTCCGCGCCGACGCCGCGGCTGTTCCGCTACCGGCCCGGCCAGTTCCTGACCTTCAGCTTCGAGATCGCCGGCGCCACGGTGCATCGCTGCTACACCATCGCCGCGACGCCGACGCGGCCCGATCTCGTGTCCATCACGTCGAAGCGGATGCCGGGCGGCGAGGTGACGCCCTGGCTGCACGCGACGGTTCGCCCCGGCGTTGCCGTGCATGCGACCGGGCCGATGGGCGATTTCACCTGCGCCCTGCATCCGGCGGCGAAATACCTGTTCCTCTCCGGCGGCTCGGGCATCACGCCGCTGATGTCGATGGCGCGGTCGCACGACGATCTGGCGACCGGCCAGGACATCGTCTTCGTGCACAATGCGCGCAGCCCGGACGACATCATCTTCCGTCGCGAGCTGACGTTGATGGCGAGCCATCACGACCGGTTCCGCTTCCTGCCGGTGTGTGAAACGGACAGTCCCGGCGAGCGCTGGGGCGGCTTCCGCGGCCGGCTCAGCCTGGCGATGCTGCGGCTGATCGCGCCCGACCTGATGGAACGCGAGATCTTCTGCTGCGGCCCGGCGCCGTACATGGCCGCGGTGCGCGCCATGCTCGGCGAGGCCGGGTTCGAGATGGCCCGCTACCACGAGGAGAGCTTCGATTTCGCCACCCTCGCGCGGGCCGAGCCGGAGGTCGCCGGGGCGGTCGAGGCAGCCGAGGGCGGGTTCCGCGTCGAGTTCGCCAAAAGCGGCCGGGTGATCACCGTGCCGCGCGACCGCTTCGTGCTGGAGACGGCACAGGCGGCCGGGCTGAAGCTGCCGTTCTCCTGCACCAAAGGCATGTGCGGCACCTGCAAGTCGAAGCTGGTCTCCGGCCAGGTCGACATGCAGCACGGCGGCGGGATCCGGAAGCGGGAGATCGATCAGGGGTTGATCCTGATCTGCTGCAGCAAGCCGCTCACGGATCTTGTGATCGATAAGTAAGGCCAGGGGCTTTGCCCCTGGACCCCACCGGGGCCGTACGGCCCCGGACCCCATGACTTTAAGTAATGGATTGCAAAGGCTGGCCTTTGCCGGGGTCCAGGGGCAGAGCCCCTGGCCTTCCTGCCTCTTGACGCGGCTGCCCGCCTATGAAAAGTTTTGCAGGTCAACGCAAAAAAGTTCAGGGGCAATGAGCCTGGACGGAGGAAACGCATCGGATGTGGGCGAGGAGCTCGCGCTGGCGACCCGTGCCGCCTGGCTCTACCACGCTGGCGGCCTCACGCAGTCGCAAGTCGCTCACGCGCTTGGCATCCCGAGCGTCAAGGCGCATCGCCTGATCGCCCGCGCCACCCGCGCCGGCTATGTGCGCGTCTTCGTCGACGGCCCGATCGGCGGCTGCATCGACTGCGAGACGGCGCTGGTGGCCCGCTACGGGCTGCGCCTCTGCCGCGTCGTGCCGTCGCTCGGCGAATCCGGGCTGCCGCTGCGCGCCCTCGGCACCGCCGGCGCCGGCTTCCTGCGCGGAGCCCTCGATCGCGGCGAGCACCGCGTCATCGGGCTGGGCCACGGCCGCACGCTCGCCGCCGCCATCGACCACATGCCGCGGCTGCCGGCGCCGGGCGTGCGCTTGGTGTCGCTGCTCGGCGGGCTGCCGCGGCGCACCGGCTCGACCTCGTTCGATGTCATGCACCAGCTCGCGGAGAAGACCGAGGCCGACGCCTACATGCTGCCGGTCCCGTTCTTCGCCAACACGCCGGCCGATCGCAGCGTGCTGCTGGCGCAGCGCGGCGTCGCCGAGTCGCTGGAACTCGCGCGCGAGGCGACGCTGTGCCTGGTCGGCATCGGCAATATCGAGGGTGACGCCTTCCTGCCGGCGACGGGAATGATTTCCGCCGAGGAGACCGCGTCGCTGATTGCTGCCGGCGCGAGCGGCGAGCTGCTCGGCCGCTATCTCGACCGGCTGGGCCGCCTGGTGGCGACCTCATTGCATGACCGGGTGATCGCGCTGCCGCTCGCCGCGATGGACGGGCGCGAGGTGGTCGCGCTCGCCGGCGGGCCGGACAAGACCGACGCCATCCATGCCGTGCTGCAGGCGCGCCTGCTGACCGGCCTGATCACCGATGAGCCGACCGCGCGGCGGCTCCTCGCCCAGGATTGTTCACCCGCGGAGCAAGGGACAGGGAAATGCACGAGAAAGCCAGAGACGTCTGCGACGCCTTCATCAAGGGCCGCGTTGGCCGGCGCGAGCTGATCCGCCGCCTCGCGGCGCTCGGCCTCACCGTCGGTGCGGCCGACATGCTGGTCAACGCCGCCTCGACGCGCGCGCTGGCCGCCGACTACAACTGGAAGGCCTTCCAGGGCACGTCGCTGAAGCTGCTGCTGAACAAGCATCCGTACGCGGATGCGATGATCGCCGATCTCGACGCCTTCAAGTCGCTGACCGGGATGAACCTGACGTACGACATCTTCCCGGAGGATGTGTATTTCGACAAGGTGACGGCGGCGCTGTCGTCGCGCTCGTCCGACTACGACGCGTTCATGACCGGCGCCTACCAGACCTGGCAGTACGGCCCGGCCGGGTGGCTCGTCGATCTCAACGAGTATCTCAAGGATTCGTCGAAGGTCGCGCCGACCTACGCCTGGGACGACGTGCTGCCGAATCTGCGCGCCTCGGATTCCTGGTCCGGCACGCCGGGCGAGGCGCTGGGCGGGCCGGGGGCGAAGCAATGGGCGCTGCCCTGGGGCTTCGAGGCCTATTGCATCTCCTACAACCGCCCGGTGTTCGACAAGCTGAAGCTCACGCCGCCCAAGAACATGCAGGAGCTGATGGACTCGGCGGCGAAGATCACCAAGGACGGCGGCAACGGGATGTATGGCATCGGCGTGCGCGGCAGTCGCTCCTGGGCCACCATCCATCCGGGCTTCCTCTCCGGCTACACCAATTACGGCGCGCACGATTTCACGGTCAGCGGCGGCAAGCTGAAGGCGGCGATGAACTCGCCGGAATCGAAAGAATTCCACAAATACTGGGTCAAGATGATCCAGGACAGCGGACCGAAGAACTGGGCGACCTACACCTGGTACCAGGTCGGCACCGATCTCGGCGCCGGCGCCTCCGGCATGATCTATGACGCCGACATTCTCGGCTATTTCATGAACGGGCCGGGCACCAAGGAGCACGGCAATATCGCCTACGCGCCGATCGCGCCCAATCCGAAGATGAGTTACCCGACCTCGAACGTGTGGATCTGGTCGCTCGCCATGTCGAACTTCTCGCGCAAGAAGGATGCGACCTGGGCGTTCCTGCAATGGGCGACCGGCACCGAGCACTGCCTGTTCGGCGCGCGCAAGAAGGATCTGGTCAACCCGGTGCGCTCCAGCGTCTGGAAGGACCAGGAGTTCCGCGACCGCATCGCCAAGAGCTATCCGGGCTATATGGAGCAGTACGACGCGACGGCGCCGCACGCGCAGATCTACTTCACGCCGCAGCCGCTGTTCTTCAACGTGACGACGGACTGGGCGGCCAGCCTGCAGAAGATGGTGGCGAACCAGGTGCCGGTGGATGAGGGGCTGGACCAGCTCGCCTCCAGCATCGACCGGCAGATGCGCCAGGCCGGGCTCGGCTAAGGGCGACGTGGCTCCGGGGCGGCGCTGCCGCGCCGCCCCATCCGCTTCGGAGGCGTCATGTCCGATCTCGCGATCCGTCCCGCTGCGAGCAGCCGTCCCTGGCTGCCGCGGCTGCTGCCCTACCTGCTCAGCCTGCCGGCGCTGCTCGTCTGCATCGGCATCCTGATCCCGTTCGGCACCGCCGTCTGGTACAGCCTCGAGCGCTACAACCTGGCGATGCCGTACACCCGCGGCTTCATCGGCGTACAGCAATACATCGACCTGTTCACCGATCCGGCGTTCTGGCACACGGTGCAAGTCTCGCTGATCTACACCGCCGCGACGGTGGGCGTGGAGCTGCTGCTCGGCCTCGGGATCGCGCTGTTGCTGCGCGAACGCTCGCGCTTCAACAACTTCGTCTCGGTCGCATTGCTGCTGCCGCTGATGACGGCGCCGGCGCTGGCCGCGCTGATGTGGAAGCTGATGACGAACCCCGGCTTCGGCGTGCTGAGCTGGGTCGTGTCGCTGTTCGGGATCACCAACTTCAAATGGGCCTCGTCGCCCTCGACGGCGATGCTGACCGTCGTGCTGGTCGATATCTGGGTCTACACGCCGTTCATGATCATCCTGCTGCTGGCCGGGCTGCGCAGCCTGCCGCAGCAGCCGTTCGAGGCGGCGCGGCTGGACGGCGTGCCGCCGACCTTCGTGTTCTGGCGCATCACGCTGCCGATGCTGATGCCCTACATCCTGACCGCGACCTTGTTCCGCGTGCTCGACAGCATCCAGCAATTCGACATCATCTACGCCATGACCCAGGGTGGGCCGGGTGACAGCCTGCTGGTGTTCCAGGTCTCGGCCTATCTGAACTTCTTCCAGTACACCAATGTCGGCGGATCGGCGGCGATCCTGATGGTGCTCTGGGCGATCACCTACGCCCTCTCCAACGTCTTCATCAAGCAGTGGCAGAAGCTGCGGGAGCGCGCGCATGGAACGGTCTGACACGATCTGGCGGGTGCTGCGCGGCCTGGCGCTGACGCTCGTCATCATCTTCTTCCTGTTCCCGATCTTCTGGATCCTGCTGATGTCGTTCGAGACGAACGAGCAGGTCCTGGCGATCCCGCCGAAGCTGTTCATCCACCCGACGCTGATGAACTACGTGGCGCTGCTGTCGGGCAAGCTGCAGACCGCGGCGGGTGCGCTCGACATCACCTTTATGCGCAATCTGTGGAACTCGGTGCTGCTCTCGGTCTGCTCGGTGGCACTCTCGCTCGTGCTCGGCGTGCCGGCCGCCTACGCCTTCGCGCGCTTCCGCTTCCGCGGCGGCGAGGACATCGCCTTCACGCTGCTGTCCTTCCGCTTCGCGCCGCCGCTGCTGGTGTTGCTGCCGCTGTCGCTGTATTTCCAGGATATTGGGCTGGCCAACACCTATATCGGGCTGATCTGGGTGTATCAGCTGATCTGCCTGCCGCTTATCCTCTGGATCGTGCGCGGCTATTTCGAGGATGCGAGCCCCGACGTCGAATACGCCTACCGCGTCGACGGGCATTCCTGGTGGCGCGCCTTCACCCGGATCGCGATTCCGCTGGCCGGGCCGGGCATCGCGGCGGCGGCGCTGCTCTCCTTTATCTTCGCGTGGAACAACTTCGTGTTCGCGCTGGTGCTCGCCTCGGCGGACAAGCAGCCGGTCACGGTGGGCGCGCTCGCCTTCGTCACCGCCTCCGGTATCCAGTACGGCCAGATCGCGGCGGCCATCGTGCTCTCCATCCTGCCCACCCTGGCGCTCGCCCTCTACGCGCAGCGCTGGCTGGTCGAGGGCCTCAGCCTGGGAGCGGTCAAGGGATGAGCCTCACCATCCGCAATCTGCACGTCGCCTTCCGCCGCAACCTGGTGCTGGACGACGTCTCGCTCGATGTCGCCCCCGGCGAGACGCTGGTGCTGTTCGGGCCTTCCGGCGTCGGCAAGACCGTGCTGCTGCGCGCGATCGCCGGGGTCGAGCCGGCGGCGCGCGGCCAGGTGCTGATCGACGGGCGCGACGTCTCGGCGCTCGGCCCGGACCGGCGCGATCTCGGCATGGCGTTCCAGAACTTCGCGCTCTACCCGCATCTGGCGGCGCGGGAGAACATCGCCAGCCCGCTGCGCGCGCGCGGTGTCGCCTCGGCGGAGATCGAGGCGCGCGTCGGGCGCGTCGCCGAGCTGCTGCGGATCAGCCACGTGCTCGATCACCCGCCGCGGGCGCTGTCGAACGGGCAGAAGCAGCGCACCGCACTCGCCCGCGCGCTGGTCGGGCAGCCACGCGTGCTGCTGCTCGACGACCCGCTGCGCAACGTCGATGCCAAGCTGCGCTACGAGATGCGGCTCGAACTGCCGCGGCTGCTGCGCGCGGCGGAGGCGGCGACGATCTACGTGACGCAGGACTACCGCGAGGCGATGGCGCTCGGGGACCGCATCGCCGTGCTGCACCGCGCCGCGATCGCGCAATGCGACATCCCCGAGGCGGTGTATGACGCGCCGGTCTCGGTCAACGTGGCGCGGCTGTTCGGCGATCCGCCGCTGAACCTGCTGCCCTGCCGGCCGGTCGCGGAAGCCGGCGGGCTGCGCGTCGAGGCGGCGGGCTTGCGGCTGCTGCTGCCGGCGGCGCGCGAGGCGGCCGGGCGCGACTGCCTGCTCGGGCTCAGGCCGGAGACGATCACGGTATCGCGCGCCGCCGGCGGCGGCGCGGGCACGGTGCGACCGGCGGGAGCGGGTGGCGCCGGCGTGCCGGTCGAGATCGTCGCGGCGACGCCGCTGCACGAGCGCATGGTGCTGCTGCTGCGCGCCGCCGGCGGCGTCGAGTTGCTGGCGAGTGTGCTCGGCGAGCCGCCGCAAGGCGTGCCGGTGGTGCTGCAGGCCGACGAGCAGCGGGCGCTGCTGTTCGACGCCGAAAGCGGCGCGCGCATCCCGCATGTCGCCCGCACGCTGGAGGTCGTGGCATGAGTCTCGTGCTGCAGCACGTCAGCAAGACCTACAATCCGCGCTCGGCGCATCCGGTGCGGGCCGTGCGCGATCTCGATCTCGACGTGCCGGACGGCGACATCATCGCGCTGCTCGGCTCGTCGGGCTGCGGCAAGACCTCGACCTTGCGCATGGTCGCGGGCTTCGAGGATGTGAGCGAGGGCACGATCACGCTCGCCGGCAAGCGCATAGACCGGCTGGCGCCGGCGCGGCGCGGCGTCGCCATGGCCTTCGAGGGCTACGCGCTGTATCCGCCGCTGAACGTCGAGGAGAATATCGGCTTCGGCCTGGCGCGCGAGGGCGGCCTGCGCCGCGGCACCGACACGCGCAAGCGGGTGCACGAGGTGGCCGACCTGCTGGAGATCGGGCCGATTCTCGATCGCCGTCCGGCTGGCCTCTCCGGCGGGCAACAGCAGCGCGCGTCGCTGGCGCGGGCACTGGCGCGGGATGCCGATCTCCACTTGCTGGACGAGCCGATGGGCCAGCTCGAGCCGCAACTGCGCGCCGTGCTGCGCGGCCGGGTCAAGGCGCTGATCAAGGCGCGCGGCCTGACCGCGGTGCTGGTGACGCACGACCAGACCGAGGCCAATGCGATGGCCGACCGCATCGCGGTGATGGAAGGCGGCGTGCTGCAGCAATACGGCCCGCCTGGCGAATTGCGCGACCGGCCGGTCAATCTGTTCGTCGCGACTTTCCTCGGCGAGCCGCCGATGAACGCGCTGCCGGCGACGGTGCAGCCGGGCGGGTTGCGGCTCGAGGACGGCGAGGGCGTGCATCTCGACGTGCCGCCATCGGCGCTGCCACCGGTGGGCAGCAAGGTGGTGTTCGGCGTCCGGCCGCATCGCATCACGCTCGGCCAGGGGCGGCTGCACGCGACGGTCACGTCGAACCAATGGCTCGGCGACCAGGCGCATGTGGCGATGGAGCTGGGCGACAGGCTGATCGTCGCGGTCGCGCACCAGCGCGTCGCGGCCGCGGTCGGCAGCCGGCTGGATTTCGACTTCCGCGAGGCGGACGCGCACGTCTTCGATGCCGAGAGCGGCCGCGCCCTGCTGCACGGGAACCAGCCCGCATGACCCGCGCTGCACCCGGGCCGGTGATCCTGGCGCTGGATTCCGGCACCTCGGTGGTCAAGGCGGTGGCCTTCGCCGCCGACGGCACCACGATCGGCAGCGCCTCCCGCGCCAACCTGTTCTCGACCGACGCCGACGGCGCGGTGGAGCAGGACATGGCGCGCACCTGGACCGATGCGCGCGACGTGCTGGCCGAGCTCGTCGGACGCCTGGCCGGGCGGGAGATCGCGGCGCTCGCGGTGACGGCGCAGGGCGACGGCACCTGGCTGATCGACGCCGACGGCGAGCCGGTGGCGCCGGCCTGGCTCTGGCTCGACAGCCGCGCCGCCGTTCCGGCCGAGACGTTCCGCGCCAGCGCGGCGGCGCGCATCGCGTTTGCGCATACCGGCAGCGGCTACAATGCCTGCCAGCAATCGGCGCATCTGCTCTGGCTCGCCGAGCACCGGCCGGAGGTGCTGGCGCGCGCGGCGACCGCGTTCCACTGCAAGGATTGGCTGTATTTCTGCCTGACCGGCACGCGCGTCACCGATCCCTCCGAGGCCTGCTTCACCTTCGGCAGTTGGCGTGAGCGCGCCTACAGCGACGAGGTGATCGAGGCGGTGGGCGTCAGTCGCTGGCGACACCTGCTGCCGCCGGTGCTGGAAGGCACGCGCGACTCGCACAAGCTCAGCGCAGAGGCCGCGGCGGTGACCGGATTGCCGGAAGGGCTGCCGGTGGTGCTCGGCTATCTCGACGTCGCCTGCGCGGCGCTTGGCGCCGGGTTGTACGGCACCGGCGCCGAGGCCGGCGTCTCGATCCTCGGCAGCACCGGGATGCATCTGCGCCTGGTGCCGCGCGCCGAGGAGGTGCGGCCCAATCCTGCGATGACCGGCTACTGCATGACGTTCCCGGTGCCGGGGCACACGATGCAGGCGCAGACCAACATGGCGGCGACCCTGAACATGGACTGGGTCGCGGACATGGCCTGGGAGGCGGCGGAACTCGCCGGCGCGCAGCGCGGCCGCGACCGGCTGCAGATGCTGCGCGCGCTCGACGACGCGGTGGCGGACGCGCGGCCCGGCGCGGTGCTGTATCATCCGTTCATCTCGCTCGCCGGCGAGCGCGGGCCGTTCACCGATTCCTTCGCCCGCGCCAGCCTGCTCGGCATCGATCAGACCGTGCGCTTCGCGGAGCTCGCGCGCGGCGTCTACGAGGGCCTCGGCTTCGCCGCGCGCGATTGCTACCTCGGGACGGGGAAGATTCCCGACATCGTCTACATCACCGGCGGCGCGGCACGTTCGGCGCCGATGCGGGCGATCGTCGCGGCGGCGGTGAACCGACCGGTGCGCATCGCGGCGCAGGCGGAAGCCGGTGCGGCCGGCGCGGCGATGATGGCGGCGGTGCGGATCGGGATGTTCCCCGACATGGCTTCCTGTGCCGAGGCCTGGGTGGCGCCGCTGCTCGGCGCGCGCGAGGAGCCGGATCCGGCGCTCGCGCAGCTCTACGACACGCTCTATCCGATCTACCGCGAGGCCTATGCGGCGCTGCCGGGGGTCTGGCGTCACCTCGCAGCTTCACGGGAGACCAGGCATGGCAACTGAGACGCGGCGCGAGGTCGCGATCGTCGGCGACAATTTCATGCTGCCGGACCGCTTCGAGCGGGCGCTGCGCGAATTCGTCGGCGACGACCTGTCGATCCGCAGCATGACGCTGCCCTGGCCGGACGAACCGATGGAGCACGGCTATGCGTCTCCGGGCATGGCCGGGCTGAAGGAGTATCAGGGCGATCCCGACGCGCTCGTCGGCTTCATCGGCGGCGCCGAGGTGCTGGTGACGCATCTGGCACCGCTCTCCTCCGGCATGCTGGAGCGGCTGCCGGCGCTGCGCCTGGTCGCGGTCTCACGCGGCGGGCCGGTCAATATCGACATGACGGCGGCGCGGGCGCGCGGCGTGCGCGTCGTCAACGCGCCGGGCCGCAATGCGACCGCGGTCGCCGAGTTCACGATCGGCGCGATCCTGACCGAGACGCGGCTGATCCGCGCCGGGCACGAGGCGTTGCGCCACGGCGAGTGGCGCGGCGATCTCTACCGCGCCGACCGCACCGGGCGCGAACTCTCCGAGATGACGGTCGGCGTGATCGGCTACGGCCATGTCGGCACCAAGGTGGTGCGGCTGCTGCAGGCGTTCGGCTGCCGCATCCTGGTCGACGATCCCTACGTGCAGCTCTCCGCCGCCGATCGCGACGCGGGCGTGGAGCAGGTCGATCTCGCGCGGGTGCTGCGCGACTCCGACATCGTGACACTGCATCCGCGCGTGACGGCGGAGACGACGGGAATGATGGGGCGCGCGCAGTTCGCGGCGATGAAGCAAGGCGCGCTGCTGGTCAACACCGCGCGCGGGCCGCTGGTCGATTACGACGCGCTGTACGAGGCGCTGGCATCGGGGCATCTCGGGGGCGCGATGCTGGAGACGTTCGGCGTCGAGCCGGTGCCACCGGACTGGAAGCTGCTGCAACTGCCGAACGTCACGCTGACGCCGCACATTGCCGGCTCGTCGTCGCGGACCATCACGGTGGCGGCGGAGGCGGCGGCGGAGGAAGTCAGACGCTATTTCGCCGGGGAACCGGCGTTGAACCCGTGTTAGGCCAAAGGGAAGAAGGCCAGGGCTCTGCCCTGGACGGGCCCCCATCGCGCTTGCGCGATGGGAACCCGCCGGCAGGGGACAGTCGTCCCCTGCACCCCTTAGACTTAAAAAGTAATGGGG
>DATJSJ010000142.1:0-2970 GCA_035504175.1 Acetobacteraceae bacterium | reverse complement strand
AGCGAGCCGCGCACCTGGCCGGCGAGCAGGCCGATCCAGAGCAGCGACACGCGGATCTCCGCCGGCGTGCTAAGCGCGAGGTCACGCTTCAGCGTGAGCGCGGCGAGATCGATATCCGGCTGATAGAACCGGTTGAACAGCACGAACCCGTCCGCCCCCGCCGCGTCCAGCCACCGCACCAGGTCACCGACGGCGGAGAAATAGGGCGCGAGCTTGACTGCGACCGGGATGCGCACCGCGCGGCGAACGGCGCGCAGGATCTCGACATGCCGGCGCTCCACCGCAGCGCCGTCCAGCGTCGGATCGCTCGGCACGAAGAAGCTGTTGAGCTCGAGCGCGTCGGCCCCGGCAGCCTCGATCAGCCGTGCATAGTCGGTCCAGCCGCTTTCGGTCGCGCCGTTCAGGCTGGCGATGACGGGAATCCCGACTGCCGCGCGCGCCCGGCGGATCAGGTCGAGATACGAATCCGGGCCGGGCGGCACGGCAGCGACCGTGGGGAAGTACGAGCCCGCCTCCGGGCTGCTCTCCGCACTGGCGCCGACCAGGTGCTCGGTGAGGGCGGCCTGCTGGCTGATCTGCTCCTCGAAGATCGACGGCAGGACGATTGCCGCGGCGCCGGCGTCCTCGAGCCGGCGGATCGTGTCGATCTCCCCGGTCAACGGCGAGGCGGGGGCGATCAGCGGGCTCGCCAGCCGCAGGCCGAGATAGGTGGTGGCGAGGTCCATGTGCGCCTCCGCTCAGCCGGCTACCGGCTCGACGGCCGGCGCCGCGCCGCGGAAGCGCGTCGCCTCCCAGCCGGCCATCTCCTCGTAGAGGCGGTATTTCTCCTCGAGTGCCGCCTGCGCCGCGTCGAGCAGCTGCGCCGCCTCCGCCGGCCTTGTCTGCGCCAGCGCGCGATAGCGGATCTCGTTATAGGCGTAGTCGCGGAAGCGGCGGGTCGGGCGCGGGCTGTCGAGCCGGAACGGGTTCTCGCCGACGCTGCGCATCACCGGGCTGTAGCGGAACAGCGGCCAGTAGCCGCTGGCGACGGCAAGCTGTTGCTGCCGCATGCCGAACTGCATGTCGATGCCGTGCGCGATGCACTGGCTGTAGGCGAGGATCAGCGCCGGGCCGGGATAGGCTTCGGCCTCGCGGAAGGCGAGCAGCGTGTGCTGTGGGTTCGCCCCGATCGCGACCTGCGCGACATAGACGTTGCCGTAAGCGATCGCCTGCAGCGCCAGGTCCTTGCGCGCGACGCGCTTGCCGGCGGCGGCGAATTTCGCCACTGCGCCGAGCGGTGTCGCCTTCGAGGCCTGCCCGCCGGTGTTGGAATAGACCTCGGTGTCCAGCACCAGCACGTTGACATCGCGGGCGCTCGCCAGCACGTGGTCGAGCCCGCCATAGCCGATATCGTAGGCCCAGCCATCGCCGCCGACGATCCAGATGCTGCGGCGGACCAGGTGGTCCGCGACCGCGAGCAGGTCGCGCGCCGCAGGGTCGTCGCCCAGCGCGTGCAGCCGTGCGATCAGCGTCGCGATGCGCTCGCGCTGCCGGCGGATCTCCGATTCGTGGTGCTGCGGCACGGTCAGGATCGCCTCGACCAGATCGGCGCCGAGCCGCGGCGCGAGCGCCTGCAGCAGCCGCGTCGCGGTCGCCAGGAGCTGGTCGGCGGCGAGCCGGAAGCCGAGGCCGAACTCGGCATTGTCCTCGAACAGCGAGTTCGACCAGGCCGGGCCGCGCCCGTCGCGATCGACCGCCCAGGGCGTCACCGGCAGGTTGCCGCCATAGATCGAGGAGCAGCCGGTCGCGTTGGCGATCATCGCGCGGTCACCGAAGAGCTGCGACAGCAACCGCAGATACGGCGTCTCGCCGCAGCCGGCGCAGGCGCCGGGGAACTCGAACAGCGGCTCGAGGAACTGCACGCCGCGGACAGTGGCGAAATCGACGCGGGCGCGGTCGTTCACCGGCAGGCGCTCGAAGAAGGCGATGTTGCGCCGCTCGGTCTCCAGCAGCGGCGCCTTGTCGCGCAGGTTGATCGCCTTGACGCCGGGCTCGGTCGGGCTGATCGCCGGACAGGCCTCGGTGCAGAGACCGCAGCCGGTGCAGTCCTCGAGCCAGACCTGCAGCGTGAAGCGCTGGTCCGGGAAGCCGCGGGCGTTGATCGGTGCGGAGGGGAAGCCGTCCGGCGCGCCGTCGAGGCGGCTCGCATCGTAGGTGCGGCTGCGGATGACCGCGTGCGGGCAGACGAAGCTGCACTGGCCGCATTGCACGCAGAGCGCCGGATCCCAGACCGGCACCAGCTCGGCGATGTTGCGCTTCTCCCAGGCGGCCGTGCCCGATGGAAAGGTGCCGTCGACCGGCATGCGGCTGACCGGGACCGTATCGCCCAGCCCATCCATCATCGGCGCGGTCACCGCGCGGATGAAGGCGGGCGCATCCGCCGGCACGACCGGCGGCGGGTCGAAGCGGCTGGTCGCGGCCGCCGGCAGCGCGACCTCGAACAGCCGCGCCAGGGTCTCGTCGACGGCCCGGAAGTTGCGCGCCACGACCTCCTCGCCCTGGCGGGCATAGGAGCGGCGGATCGCCTGCTTGATGTGGCCGATCGCCGTCTCGCGCGGCAGCACGTCGGACAGCGCGAAGAAGCAGGTCTGCAGCACGGTGTTGGTGCGTCCGCGCAGACCGACCGACTGCGCCACGCCAGAGGCATCGATCACGAACAGCCGCAGGTGCAGGTCGATGATCCGCTGCTGCGCGCGGCGCGGCAGGTGGTCCCAGACATCGTCCGGCCCATAGGGGCTGTTCAGCAGCAGCGTCGCCCCCGGAGCCGCGAGCCGCAGCACGTCGATGCGGTCGAGGAACTGGAACTGGTGACAGCCGATGAAGCCGGCGCGGTTGATCAGGTACGGCGCCCGGATCGGCTGCGGGCCGAAGCGGAGATGCGAGACGGTGCGTGCGCCGGACTTGTGGGAATCGTGGACGAAATAACCCTGC
>DATJSJ010000141.1:0-21668 GCA_035504175.1 Acetobacteraceae bacterium | reverse complement strand
GTCATGCCGTTCGCCATTCCAGGCTGGATGCCGTGGTGGCTGCCGGGGCTGCTGCTGGTGCCACTGGCGCTGCTGCTGCTTGCGTTCCTGTGCATGCCGTTCAGCGTGTTCGGCCTCAAAGGGCGGCTCGAAGGGCTGGAGGCGCGGCTCGATGAGATTCAAGGCGAGATCCGCATGCTCGCCCTGCGCCTGCCGGAGCCGGGCCCGGCCGAGCACGAGCACCCGCCAGCCGCGGCAATGCGCGGCGCCGCCGTGCCGCGCTTCGGCCTGGCGGAACAGCCGGCGGCGCGGCAAGCCGCGGCGCGTCCGCCGATCCCGCCCGCCCCGGCCGAGCCGGATTCGCGGCCGCGCATCGTCCGCCCGGCCGCCGCCCCGCCATCGGCGGCGCCGCCGCCGATGGACATCCCGGTGCCACCCGCGCGCTCCCCGGCTGGGCCGGGGCCCACGGAGGCGGCGCGGAGCAACCGCATGCCGACGCGCGGTCGTAGCGAACCGCGGCTGGACTGGCCGTGACCCGCGGCGCAGGCTCGGGCACGAACGGAGAGCGGCGATGCGTGTGAGTGTGGTGCAGATGAATCCGGGCGCCGACAAGCCGGCGAACCTCGCCCAGGCGCGCGCCCTGATCGAGCGGGCCGCGGCGGAGGACCGGCCCGAGCTGGTGGCGCTGCCGGAGATGTGGACCTGTCTCGGCGGCGACCGGGCGACGAAATTCGCCGCGTCGGAAGCGTTGCCGGCGCCCGGCTCGAACCTCTCGGGCGGGCCGGCATACGAGATGCTGCGCGACCTGGCGCGACGGCTGCGCCTCACCCTGCACGGCGGCTCGATCGGCGAGCGCGACGGCGAGCGGCTGTTCAACACGACGCTGGTGTTCGACCCCGACGGACAGGAAATCGCGCGCTACCGCAAGATTCACCTGTTCGACATCGTCGCCCCGGACGGGACCGGCTATCGCGAAAGCGCCACGTTCGGCGGCGGCGAGGCGGTCGTCACCTGCGATGCCGGCGGCCTGCGGCTCGGCTGCGCCATCTGCTACGACCTGCGCTTCCCCGAGCTGTTCCTGTCGCTGCGCCGGGCGGGCGCGGAGCTGATCGTGCTGCCGGCCGCCTTCACGCTGCAGACCGGCAAGGATCATTGGGAGGTGCTGGTGCGGGCGCGGGCGATCGAGACGCAATGTTGGATTGCCGCCCCGGCAACCTGGGGCCGGCATCTCGACGGCGGCGGCGAGCCGCGCTTCACCTACGGCCATTCGCTGATCTGCGACCCCTGGGGCGATGTCGCGGCGCGGCAGGCGAGCGGCACCGGCTGGGCCTCGGCGCGGATCGATCCGGCGCTGACCGCGCGGGTCCGGCGCGACATGCCGGTGCTGGAACACCGGCGGCTCGCCTGACCGGCATCCGGTCCCGCCGGGGGCGGCGCCCGTGAGTCCGCCGGACGACGCTCCCGGCGCGCCGATCCTGCCGGATTCGCCCGCGGCGCCGGGCAAGGACGCCGGAACTGACCCGGTTTCCGTGTCCCGGCTGGCTTTCGCCGCCGCCGCGACCGACCTTGCCTGCGACAGCCGCGCGCGCCTGATCGAGCGCTACGGAGATGCCCCGTTCGACGAGGCGGAGGTGATCGTCGCTCTCGGCGGCGACGGGTTCATGCTGGAGACGATGCACCGGCTGCTGGGCCGCCGCACGCCGGTGTACGGGATGAATTGCGGCTCGGTCGGCTTCCTGATGAATGCCTATCAGGAGGAGGACCTGCCGGGGCGGATCGCCCGGGCGCAGGCGGCGGTGCTGAATCCGCTGCGCATGCACGCCATCACCCAGGCCGGCGCGGTCGAGGAGGCCCTGGCACTGAACGAGGTCTCGCTGCTGCGCCAGCTCCGCCAGACCGCGAAAATCCGGATTTCCATCGACGGACGGGTGCGCCTGCCGGAGCTGAGCTGCGACGGGGTGCTGATTTCGACC
The DNA here is from genome assembly GCA_035504175.1 of Acetobacteraceae bacterium. Classification (GTDB taxonomy): domain Bacteria; phylum Pseudomonadota; class Alphaproteobacteria; order Acetobacterales; family Acetobacteraceae; genus DATJSJ01. The sequence goes on along the minus strand of DATJSJ010000141.1, from coordinate 19,716 downwards.
CCGGCGGGCTCGACGGCGTACAACCTGTCGGCGCACGGGCCGATCGTGCCGCTTTCGGCCAATCTGCTGCCGCTGACGCCGATTTCCGCCTTCCGGCCACGGCGCTGGCGCGGCGCACTCCTTCCGAGCTCGGCCGACGTGCTGTTCGAGGTACTGGAGGCGGACAAGCGTCCGGTCGCCGCGGTCGCGGATTTCACCGAGGTGCGGCGCGTGGTCTCGGTCGCGGTCAGCGAGGACCGCTCAATCGGGGTGACGATCCTGTTCGACCCGGATCAGGGCCTGTCGGAGCGTATCATCGCCGAGCAATTCACCGTCTGATCCGACGGTCCCTGACGCAAGGGGTGGGATCGCACCGGCCGCGCCGCGCGACCCCCGCCTCGGATCAGCCCACCTCCGGCGATCGTGGTTCAGGCGGCAGGTTCGCCCGCTTGCGGGTCATGCCGCAGGCGGGGCTCCGTCCGACCGCGTGGGTCGGACGGAGGATCCGCCGGGGCCGGCCCGCCGGGAGAGGGTCAGGCGCCGCGCCGGGACGCGAGGAAGCCGGCGTCGAACACGCGTCCCACCTCCGGCCGGGTGAGGCCGATATCCGAAAGCTCGCGGTCCGAGAGCATGTTCAGCTCGGCGATGACCGCGTGGCGATGGATCGCCGCCGGAACCGCCGCCGCCAGCCGCCGCAGCAGGCCCGCGACACCGCCGCTGTGGCGGGGGCCGGCGACCGGCCGGCTGAGCTTTTCCCCCGCGACCGGCGAGAAGAAGATTTCGTCCTTGGCAACATGTGCGTTCATGGCTGTAGTCCTCGGTCAGGTCCGGCCCCCGAGCCGCACTGGCGGCTGCGGGGCGTTTCGCAGCGCAACATAATGCTGCGGCAGCGACTCCGTACGTGCCGGCTTGGCCCGCCAGCCATGTGCTCAACGCATGGTCACGGTGTGAGTTATGTCATAATTGGGAAACTCTTATGAGGGCGGCGAATGCAGGCGGACCCGGCCAAGACGGTGCGGCCCCAGGCTGAGGCAAGGCCGGATCTGGCTCAGCCCGGACCCGCGTCGCCGGATCGGCCGCCACCGGATCGGTCGGCGCGGCTCGCGGCGCTGCGGGCGGAGCTGCAGCGGCAGGGACTGAACGGCTTCATCGTGCCCCGCGCCGACGAACATCTCGGGGAATACGTGCCGGCGGCCGCGGAACGCCTCGCCTGGCTCACCGGCTTCAGCGGCAGCGCGGGGCTGGCGGTGGTGCTCGCCGATCAGGCGGCGCTGTTCACCGACGGGCGCTACGTGCTGCAGGCGGAGGCGGAAACTGACCCGTCGCTCTGGGAACGGCGGCATATCACCGAGGAGCCGCCCGCGCCGTGGCTGCGCCAGGCCGCGCCCGAGGGGGCACGGATCGGCTATGACCCGTGGCTGATCAGCGAGGAAGGGCTGGCCCGGTTCACCGAGTCGGGGCTCGCCATGGTGGCTGTGGCGTCGAACCCGGTGGATGCGATCTGGTCCGACCGGCCCGCCCGGCCGGGCGGGCCGGTGGTGGCGCAGCCGCTCGCATTCGCCGGCCGAAGTGCCGCAGAAAAACGGGCCGAGATCGGCCAGGCACTGGCCACGGCCGGCCAGGCTGCGGCGATCGTCAGCGATCCGGCCTCACTCTGCTGGCTGCTCAACCTGCGCGGCGCCGACGTGCCGTTCACGCCCTTTGCGCTCGGCTTCGTCATCGCCCACGCGGACGGGCGGGCGACCCTGTTCCTCGATCCGGCGCGGCTGGCGCCGGCGGTGCAGGAGTCGCTCGGCAATGCCGTCGCGGTGGAACCGCGCAAGGCTCTGCCGGAGGCGCTGGCGGCGCTGGCCGGGCAACGGGTCCGGGTCGATCCCGCCGGCTCGCCGGCCTGGTTCGCGCAGACCTTGCGCGCCGCCGGCGCCACGGTGGTCGCCGGTCCCGACCCCTGCCTCCTGCCCAAGGCCTGCAAGAACCCGGCGGAGCAGGAGGGTGCCCGCCGCGCCCAGGCGCGCGATGCCGTCGCTCTGTGCCGGTTCCTGCACTTCATGGCCGAGGCGGGACCGGCCGGCACCGAGACGGAACTGTCCGCGGCCGCGAGGCTGCTTGCCTTCCGCGCCGAGGCACCGGAATTCCGCGGCGAGAGCTTCCCGGCGATCTCCGGCGCCGGCGAGCACGGCGCGGTGATCCACTACCGGGTGACGCCGGTGTCGGATCGGCCGGTGCGGGCGGACGAGCTCTACCTGGTCGACAGCGGCGGGCAGTATCCGGACGGCACCACGGACGTGACCCGCACGCTCTGGACCGGGCGCGGCACCCCGCCCGCCGAACTGCGCGACCGTTTCACCCGGGTGCTGAAGGGCCACATCGCCATCGCCAGGCTGTGCTTTCCCAAGGGCGTGGCCGGGCCGCATCTCGACGCCTTCGCCCGCCGCGCGCTCTGGGAAGTGGGGCTCGACTACGATCACGGCACCGGCCACGGGGTCGGCAGTTTCCTCTCGGTGCACGAGGGCCCGGCCGGGCTGTCACGCGCGGCGCGGCCGGTGCCGCTGGAAGCCGGGATGATCCTGTCGGATGAGCCCGGCTACTACCGGCCCGGCGAATACGGCATCCGGCTGGAGAACCTGCTGCTGGTGCAGCCGGCCGAACGGCCGGATGCCGCCAAGCCGTTCCTCTGCTTCGAAGTGCTGACGCTGGCGCCGTTCGACCACCGGCTGATCGAGCCCTCGCTGCTGGCGGAAGACGAGATCGCCTGGCTGGATGCCTACCATGCCCGGGTGGCGGCGGAGATCGGCCCGCGCCTGGACGGGTCGGCCCGGGCCTGGCTGCTGCAAGCCTGTGCGCCGATAGCGGCTGGCTGAGGAGCTCTCCACCACCCACGATTGCGGGCCGGCATCGGCGGCATGCCCCGAACCGCCAGCCGGCGCAGTGCAGCGCCGGCGCAGGCCGGGAGCGACGCCGGAACCCTCCGGCCGCAGGCAATGGCAGGGCCGGCGTCCGTTTGCGTTACACGTACGGTACAAGGCCGCGCCCGGCCGGCCGGCAACGATTTGAAAACGCCTGTCTTTCTGATCTGGCACGGGTCTTGCTGTTACAATTGGGCCAAGGTTTGGGTTCTCGAAAGGTTCCAAAGAAAATGAACGCACGGCTCTTACTCGCGACGGCTGGGCTGATCGCCGCACCGCTCCTCGTCGGCGCGCAGCCGGCCGCGGCGTCAATCCTGCTGACGGGGACGTTCGAGGCGACGTCCAGCTTCGCGGGCACCAATCTTGTTGCGGGAGCTCTCGGCGGAACGCTGAGCAACGGCCAGAATACGCTCGATGTCGCGCTCAATCTCAACCTGACCGTGAACAAACCGGTCTCGTACAATTTGTTTGGCATTGGCAATACCAGCAACAACTCAAATCTTACGGCCGATTTTCTGAATCTGTCGGATGGCACCGCCGTGACTTCGTGCAACAATGGCTGTGATGCATCCGGAACTTGGAATACCTACAGCAACACGATCAACCTGAACCCGACAACTTTCACCGTGCATTTCGCCGATGGTGCCATTCTGACCATCGCGGACGGAGGAAGCACGGTGTACGAGGGCTACACCTTCACCCTCACCCAGGATCCGAGCTCGACCTCGGTCCCTGAGCCCGCGTCGCTCGGCCTGCTCGGCGCCGGGCTGGTCGGACTCGGTCTGGTGCGCCGCCGCCGGCCGCGCCAGGACGCGTAATTTCGTCTGCGGGGCGGCGCGGCCTGCGCGCCCGCCGCCCGCGTTCGCTGGCGCAATGAGCGTCGGCGTGTAACACTCTGTTGCCCTTCGGCAAGCGGGCTGACATCGGATTGCAACCGGCGTCTCCCTAGGGTCCCGTTCCGGCGGCTGCGCCGGGCGCGGGCGGAAATGGCAATGGGAGTGTGCCGGCCATGATATCTCTCCTCCTGATCCCCCTCGGGCTGGTCGTGTGGATCCTGTGCTACGGGCCGATGTTCGATGGCCCGGGCGACGGCGCCGTCGACCATCCGGGCATCGCCGCGAGCCATTCGCCGCGCTCCACCGCCGCCGAATACCTGATGGGCCTGCAGGGTCCGGACGAGGAGGAGTCCGGCGCCGCCGCGACCGGCCAGGACCGGTTCGGTCAGGTCTGACCCGCCGGCGCCCGCGCCGGCGCCCGACGCCGGCCGGGCGATGTCGCCAGCCCGCGCGCCATGGCACCGATCGTCGCCGCGGCCGCGGCCAGCAGCCCCAGCCCGGCGCGAAGCCCGGCGAACGTGGCGATGCCGCCGATCAGCGGCGGCCCGGCCAGGAATCCCGCATAACCGATGGTGGCAACCGTCGCGACACCGCGGGCCGGCGTCACGCCCAGCCGCGCGGCGGCGCTGAACACGGTGGGAACGACATTGGCCAGGCCGCATCCGACCAGCGCAAAGCCGGCAATCCCCGCCGCCGGCACGGGCACCAGCACCGCCAGCGCCAGCCCGCTCGCGGCCAGCAGGCCGCCCGTACGCGCCACGCGCGGCGCCCCGAATGCGCCAACCACCCGGTCGCCGGCCAGCCGCCCGGCCGCCATCGCCATCGAGAACGCGGCATAGCCGAACGCCGCCGCGCCGGCCCCGGCGCCCGCCACGCGCACCAGATAGACGGCGCTCCAATCCATCATCGCGCCCTCGGTCATCATGCAGAGCACCGCCGCGGCGCAGAGACCGAGCATCGCCGCGCTGGGCCAGGCGAACCCGCGCCCAGGACCACGCGCTGCCGGCGCGTGTCTCTCGTTGCCGATCCAGGGCGCCGCCAGCCCCGCCAGCCCGGCATCGACCGCCGCGCCGACCGCGAGGCAGGCGGCGAGCCCAAGTCCCGCCCCGGCCAGCGATCCGGCGGCCGCCGCGCCGGCCAGGCCACCGAGGCTGAAGCCGGCGTGAAAGGAGGACATCAGCGGCCGGCCGCGGCGGCGCTCGACCTCGCTCGCCCGGGCATTCATCGCCACGTCCATGCTGCCATTGGCGATCCCCATGGCGACGGCGGCTGCGACCAGCAGCGGCAGATCGGGTGCCATCGCCGGCAGCATCAGCGCGACCGCCAGCAGGAACGCCGCCGCGATCGCAAGGCGGCCGGCGCCGACCCGCGAGGCGAGGCGGCCCGCCAGCGGCATGGCGATCACCGCCCCGGCCGCGAAGGCGAGCAGGGCCAGGCTCAGCCGGGCGGGCGACAGGGCAAGGGCGTGCTGCAGCCGGGGAATGGCGCCCGCCCAGGTGCCGATGGCGATGCCGTTTCCGAGGAACAGCGCCAGGGTCGCCCAGCGCTGCCGATCCGCTCTGCCCGGCATGATGTCCCCTGCCCCGCGACGCGTTCCACGCTGCCCGCGGCGGCTGTGATGGAGAAGCATGGTCGCCCTAGCACCACCCCGGACGGCGCGAAAGTGGCGCTGGGCGCCGCCGATCGGCAGGGTCAGGGTGGCGTGAGCGTCAGCGACGGCGGCGTCGTGCGGGGCGGGTCGATCCCGGCATGGGCGAGGGCATGGGCCAGCCCGGGCGGCACGTCGCGCAGCGAGATATAGCGGTATCGCGGCGGCGCCGCGTCGACCCGGCGGATCAGCGCGACGCCGCAATGAATGCCGCCGCGCACCGCATGCAGGCAGCGTTCGGGCACCGCACCCCAGGACAGCGCCAGGCGGTACAGCGCCGCGGCCGGCCAGGGCCGGACATGCGTCGGGTCGTCCCAGAAATTGCCGAAGGCGTGATCCTCGGCGTCGTCGCTGCTGCATGGCAGGGCGGCGCGGTCGCTTGGCGCCTCGACATAGATCCGGCCCCCCGGACGCACGGCGTGCAGCCAGGTGGCGAAGATCGCCACCGGGTCGGTGCAATGCTCCAGCACATGCGAGGCGACCAGGAGATCCGCCTCCAGCGCCGGCAGCCCGGCCCCGGGGGCGGCAAGCGTCAGAAAGCGGGCGGCCGGCGGCCGCCCGGCCGGTTCGGCGCCGAGATCGACGCCGAACTGCTCGAGATCGCCGCGGCCGATCGCCGCGGCGAGCCGCGCCGCCCTCCAGCCGAGACAGCCGTAATCGATCATGCGGGCCCGCGACGGCAGTGCTGCGACCGTATCGGCGAGCAGGTCGCCCTCGATCGCTTCCGGCGCGGGCCGCGGCGCCTGCACGTTCATCCAATCCCTCCGTCTCGTCATCCCGGGTGCCTAACACGCGCGGGGCGGCGCTCCAGCCGACCCGCCCGGCTGCGGTTTCGTGCCGCGTACGATTTGGCGCTGCGTTAACGTCAGGTTGATAGATGCCGTGCCCCGTTCCCTTGATGGGCGGGTTATTCCGACTGCACGCGAAGGGGATGCACGCCGTGAGCACAGTGTTGGCTGGCCGACGGGCCCTTGGCCTGTTGCCAGGCGGGGAGCGGCCGTCCGAGGCCGACGTGGAATCGGCGATCGAGACGCTGCTGCGCTGGACCGGCGACGACCCCTCGCGGGAGGGGCTGCGCGATACGCCGCGGCGGGTGCGCCGCGCCTACGGCGAATGGTTCGCCGGCTATGCCATCGACCCGGACGCGCTGCTGCAACGCACCTTCGAGGAAGTGGACGGCTATGACGAGCTGGTGCTGCTCCGCGACATCCCGCTGCAGAGCATGTGCGAGCACCACATGGCGCCGATCATCGGACGCGCCCATGTCGCCTACCTGCCGGGCTCCCGCGTGGTCGGCATCAGCAAGCTGGCCCGGCTGGTCGACGCCTACGGCCGCCGCCTGCAGATCCAGGAGCGGCTGACGGCGCAGATTGCCGGCACGATCGAGCGGGTGCTGCAGCCGCGCGGCGTCGGCGTGGTGATCGAGGCGACGCACCACTGCATGACGACCCGGGGGGTACACAAGCCCGGCGTCACCATGACCACCAGCACGATGCTCGGCCGCTTCCGCGACGATGCCGCGTCGCGCCGCGAATTGCTGTCGCTGATCGCGGCGACGCCGCGTGCCTGATCCCGCCCCGGCCAATCCGCTTCCGATCCGGTGCCGATCCGCTGCCCCGCCGCAATCGGCGGTTTTGCCAACGAGTCTTTGCCACAGCCAGGAGACGACCATGCCGATCACCAGACGTGACACGCTCGGGGCGCTGGTGGCGTCCTTCTCGCTTGCCGCCGGCAGCGGCATCGTCCGCGCCGCAACGCCGGTGCTGCCGCTGCCGAAAGGCAAGCCGGTGCTCGTGGTCTCCGGCCGCATCACCGTCACCAATCTCGGCAAGACCGCGGTGTTCGACATGCCGACGCTGGAAGCGCTCGGACTTGCCAGCATCACCACCGGCACGCCGTGGGATCAGGGCAAGGTGACGTTCACCGGCGTGCCACTCACGACGTTGCTCGGCTTCCTGGGCGCGAACGGCACGACCCTGGTCGCCTCGGCGCTGAACGACTACAGCGCCGAGCTGCCGATCTCCGACTTCGCCAAATACCACACGCTGCTCGCCACGCGGCGCAACGGCCAATACATGCCGGTCTCCGACAAGGGGCCGCTGTTCATCGTCTATCCGTTCGACAGCGATCCCGATCTCCGGCAGCAGACCTATTACGGCCGCAGCGTCTGGCAGATCAACAAGCTCACCGTCCAATAGCGGCCGTGACGCGGGGGGCGCATCTCAGCCGGCTGAAGCGGCCGCTCTTTGCGGTGCTGGCGCTGTTCACCGGCGCCGCCCTGTACACCGCCTACCTCACGATCGAGCAGGAACACGCCATGCGGCGCCTGGCTCGATACGACGACGCGTTCGATGCCGGTCAGGGCGCGATCGAATTCATGCGCCTGCAAGCAGCGGTGGCAGCGCTGCCGCTGCCCGGCACCACGGTGACGCAGGACGAGATCGCGCTGCGCTACGCGATCCTGCAGAACCGGCTGAAGGTGCTGAACCGGCCATCCTTCCGTCAGTTCCTCGACCAGTATCCCGGGCTCGTCGGCACGCTCGACAACCTGGCCGCGGTGCTCGCGCGCATCGGGCCGAAGCTGAACCGGCTCGACACCGCCGACGCCGTGGCGACGGTGGTGGCCGAGCTGACGCCGCTCGACGCGCAGCTCACGCGCATGTCCTCGTTTGCCAGCAACTATGTCGGCGACCACATCGCCGCCGACCAGGAGCGGCTCTCGGCGCTGCACTGGGCCTCGACCGTCCTGTTCATCGCCCTGTTCATCTGTGGCCTGGCACTGATCGCGCTGCTGTTGCGGCAGAACCGATCCGTGCGGGTCGCGCATGACGGCTTGCGCACGCTGACCCATAGTCTCAGCGCCACGACCGAGGAGCTCTCCATCGCGCATCAGGCGGCCGAGAGTGCCAACCGGCAGCTCGAGATGCAGAACGCGCATTTCCATGCCGCGCTGAACAACATGCTGCACGGACTTTGCATGGTGGATGCGGCGAACCGGCTGATCGTCTGCAACACGCAGTTCCTCGAACTGTTCGGCCTCACCGCCAACGATGCCTTTCCGGGCGTCGCGATCGACGCGCTGTTCGCGACCGCGACCGAGCGCGCGGCGCAGCCGCGGCGCCTGGTCGAGCGCATCCGCGACGAGGAGCGCCGGCTCACCGCCGCCCGGCGCGGCGGCTCCTCGTTCACCGCCGAAGAGGATGACCGGGCGCTGGAAATCGCCCTGGTGCCGATGCAGGCCGGCGGCTGGGTCGCGACCTATGAGGACATCTCCGAGCGCCGCCGCATCGAGGCACAGATCGCGCATGTCGCGCATCACGACTCGCTGTCCGGCCTGCCCAACCGGGTGCTGTTCGGCCTGCGTCTGGATGACGCTCTGATCCGGCTGCGGGAGGGCCGGCGGTTCGGCGTGCTGCTGCTCGATCTCGATCATTTCAAGGACATCAACGACACGATCGGGCATGCCGGCGGCGACACACTGCTGCAGCTCAGCGCCCAGCGCCTGCGCGCCTGCCTGCGCGAGCAGGATCTGGTCTCCCGCCTCGGCGGCGACGAGTTCGCCATCCTGCAGACCGACATCGCCGGCCCGGAGGACAGTGCCAGCCTCGCGGAACGGGTGGTCGATGCGCTGTCCCAGCCCTTCGAGATCGAGGGAAGGCGGGTCACGATCGGCACCAGCATCGGCATCGCGCTCGCCGAGCCCGGCACCACGGCGTCGATGCTGCTGCGGAACGCCGACATGGCGCTGTATCGTGCCAAGGCCGACGGTCGCTCCGTGTTCCGCTTCTTCGAGGCGGAGATGGGGCGCGAGATGCATGCCCGTACCACCATCGCCAACGATCTGCGCGACGCGCTGGCACGCGAGCAGTTCGAGCTGCACTACCAGCCGATCGTCGACATCCGCACCGGCCGGCTGGTGCAGTTCGAAGCGCTGCTGCGCTGGCGACACCCGGAGCTCGGCATGATCTCGCCGGCGCGGTTTATCCCGATCGCCGAGGACACGCGGATGATCGTGCCGATCGGCGAATGGGTGCTGTGGCGCGCCTGCGAGGACGCGCGCGCCTGGTCGGACGGCGTGCGCGTCGCGGTCAATCTCTCGCCGCGGCAGTTCCGCGGCACCAACATCGTCGCCGCGGTGCGCAAGGTGCTCGGGCAGGTCGGGCTGGAGCCGCGGCGGCTCGAGCTCGAAATCACCGAGACCGCGCTACTGCATGACAGCGATGGCGTGCTGTCCAGCCTGCACGATCTGCGCGCCCTCGGGATCTCGGTGGCACTGGACGATTTCGGCACCGGCTATTCCTCGCTCAGCTATCTCCGCCGCTTCCCGTTCGACAAGGTCAAGGTCGACCAGTCCTTCGTGCGCGATCTCGGCCTGCGCAGCGACTCGCTCGCCATCATCCATTCCGTGGTCGGGCTCGCCACGCGCCTCGGCATGGCGACCACCGCCGAAGGCGTGGAGACGCAGGAACAGCTCGAACTGGTACGCGAGGCGGGCTGCACGCTCGGCCAGGGCTATTTCTTCGACCGGCCGCGCACGCAGCACGAGGTCTGCGCGGCACTCGCCGCCGATTCCTACTGCTTCGGCGAACGCCTGACCGGGCGCAGCGGCACCGGGCGCGGCACACTCACCGTGGTACGGGCCGTCGAATGAGCAAGCGTGATTCCGATCTGATCCGCCGGCTGTTCATGCCGGCCGAGCCCGGCCCGGGCGATCTGCTGATGCAGACCCCCTGGCCGTCGGCGCCGCGTGACGGATCGGTGCTGCGCGTCCGCTTCCGCGACCGATCGGAGGCTTTGGTGCGCTGGGATACGCTGGGCCGCACCTGGCAGGTGTTACAGCCGGCGGGAGGCTGGCTTGCCTGCGACCTCGAGCCATCCGATTGCCGACCGGTCGACTGGGAGACGATGCCGCGACGCTGAAGCGTCTCCGTGGCCCCCATGCTGGCCGCGGCCCCGGGCCTGCGGCATGCTGGCGGCGAGGAGGGCGGTGCAGTGGCGAAGGCGGCCCAGACGCGAGGCGGTGATCTCGGCACGTTCGACTATGTCATCGTCGGCGCCGGCTCCGCCGGTTGCGTGCTGGCCAACCGGCTGAGCGCCGATCCCAGCGTCACCGTGGCATTGCTCGAGGCGGGCGGGCGCGACGACTATCTCTGGATCCACATCCCGGTCGGCTATCTCTACTGCATCGACAATCCGCGTACCGACTGGTGCTTCCGCACCGAGCCGGAAGCGGGACTCGGCGGCCGCGCGCTGGGCTATCCGCGCGGCAAGGTGCTGGGCGGCTGCTCCTCGATCAACGGCATGATCTACATGCGCGGCCAGGCGCGCGACTACGATCTCTGGCGCCAGGCCGGCAATGCCGGCTGGGCCTGGCACGACGTGCTGCCCTATTTCCGCCGTTCCGAGGATTTTGCCCCCGGCGGCGACGCGCTGCACGGCACCGGCGGCGAGCTGCGCATCGAACGCCAGCGCCTCTCCTGGGAGATCCTAGACGCGTTCCGCGCCGCCGCCGCGTCGGTCGGCATCCCGCCCACCGAGGATTTCAATCGCGGCGACAACGAGGGCTGCGGCTTCTTTCATGTCACGCAGCGCCGCGGCGTGCGCTGGAACGCGGTGCGTGCCTTTCTGCGTCCGGCGCGCCGGCGGCCAAACCTTCGCGTGATCACCCACGCCGAAGCGCGCGGCTTGCGACTGGAAGGGCGTCGCGCCGCGGGCGTCACGCTCCGCATCGACGGGCAGGAGGCACGCATCGGCGCGCGGCGGGAGGTGATCCTCTGCGCCGGCGCGATCGGCTCGCCGCATCTGCTGCAGCTCTCGGGCATCGGCGCGCCCGACCTGCTGCAGGCGCACGGCATCGCGGTCGCGCATGCGCTGCCCGGCGTCGGCGAGAACCTGCAAGACCATTTGCAGCTTCGCCTCGCCTATCGCGTCAGCGGCACGCGCACGCTGAACGAGGTCGCGGGCCGCCTGGTCGGGAAGGCCGGAATCGCCGCACAATACGCGGTGCTGCGGCGCGGGCCGATGAGCATGGCACCGAGCCAGCTCGGCGCCTTCACCCGCAGCGATCCGGCGCGGGATACGCCCGATCTCGAATACCACGTGCAGCCGCTATCGCTCGACCGGTTCGGCGAGAAGCTGCACCCGTTTCCCGCCTTCACCGCCAGCGTCTGCCATCTGCGCCCGGAAAGCCGCGGCCATGTCCGCCTGGCCGCCCCCGATCCCGCCACGCCGCCGCACATCCAGCCGAACTACCTCAGCACGGAGGGCGACCGCCACGTCGCGGCGGCCGCGATCCGCCTCACCCGGAGGATCTGCGCGGCGCCGCCGCTGGCGCGCTTCCACCCGCAGGAGTTCCGCCCCGGGCCGGACGCGCAAACCGAGGCGGAGCTGGTGGCGGCGGCCGGGCAGATCGGCACCACGATCTTCCATCCTGTGGGCACCTGCCGGATGGGTCAGGATGCAATGGCGGTGGTGGACGAGCGACTTCGGGTGCACGGCATCGCCGGGCTGCGCGTCGTCGACGCCTCGATCATGCCGAGTATCACATCGGGCAATACGAACGCGCCGACGACGATGATCGCGGAGAAGGCGGCAGACATGATACGGGCGGATGCGCAGGGAGCGGAGTGAAGGAAGAGGTTCTTTTTTGTAAAAAAGAACCAAAAAACTTTCATTCGTTTGGCGCCGAGTCTACGGGCTCGCCCAATGCCCAGAGAACGAATGCAAGTCTTTTTGCTTCTTTTTCTACAGAAAAAGAAGACTCTTCCTTCCTTTCTTTCTACTGCGGCGGCGGCACCGGCGGCATCGGCGTATGGTTGATATTCGCGTCGATGATCTTCACGACGAGGTCGCGCGGATAGGGGGGATTGGCGACGCCGCCGACCGGAATGCTCTTGAGGTAGGCGTCGAGTTCGTTCTGATCGATGCGCAGCAGCGGCACCTCGACCAGTTTCGGCACTTTCTTGCCGGCGAGGATCTGCTGCGTCACCCAGAAGGTGATCTCGGAGATGCTCGGCGTCGCCGAGATCGAGAAGGTTTCGTAGCCGGTCTTGTCGTGCTGCTGTTTCCACCAGGCGAGTTCGTCCTGGCGGTTGCCCATGATGATGATCGGAAGCTTGCGCCCGGAGGCCTCGAATGCCTTTGCGGCACCGTAGCCGTCGCCGCCCTGCGTCACGACCGCATCGACTTCCGGCAGCGAGGGCAGGATGCCGGCGACCTCGCGCTGCGCGATCGACGAGGTCCACTGACCGTAGACCGTGCCGACGATCTTCAGGCCGGGATAGTCCTTGATCGCCTTGTGCACGCCGGCGCTTATATCGGCGTCGGTGGAATCGCCGGCGATGCCGCGGATTTCGAGGATGTTGCCGTGGCCGTTCAGGCGCTTGGCGATGTAGTCGATCTCCTGCCTGCCGTACGAGCCCCAGTCGTAGTTCACCTGATAGGCGCAGGGCGCGGTGACGATGCCGGCGAAGGAGACGACGGTGATGCCGGCGTGGCAGGCGGTGTTGACCACGCCATTCAGCGCGGTCGAGGAGGCGGCGAGCACGGCGATGCCGCTGTAGCCCTGCAGGATCAGGTTCTGCATCTGCGACGCCTGCTGCGTCACCGAATTGTCCGCGTTCACCACGGTGGCGCCGGCGATGGTCTTGTCGGCGACGGCCTGGTGCGTCACGCGCTCCCAGTCCTTGATCATGACCTGGCGGAAGGAGTTGCCGGCATAGGAGTTGCTGAGCGCGATGGTCTTGCTACCGGTGCTGCCGGTTGCAACCTGCGCCTGCGCGGCAGGGAGCGCCGCGAGCGAGGCCGTGGTCAAAAGGAGCGTGCGCAGGGCCGTGGAAAGGATGCGATGCGATACCGGGCGCGCCCGGCCGAGCTCTGCCGAGGGGGAAAGCATCCTGGAGGTCTCCCGTGTGTTTTCGGTTCTGGCGTCGCCAGCCGCGAGCGCCGTCATACTACCATTCCAGTTCGGCGTCGAGCCTCATCTGCGCGATTGCCTGCATCGCACCCCTTAGTTCGGCGAGGCCGCGCAGGCGGCCGATCGCCGGGTAGCCGGGATGGGTCGGCTTGCCGACATCGTCGAGCAGCTCGTGGCCGTGATCCGGCCGCATCGGGATGCGCCAATCCGCATCGCCCGCCTCGCGCCGGCGCCGCTGCTCTGCCAGCAGCGTCACCAGCACCGCGATCATATCGACGTCGCCGCCGAGATGATCGGCCTCCATGAACGAACCGTCCGGCTCCTTCGTGACGTTGCGCAGATGGGCGAAGCGGATGTGCGGCGCGAAACGTCGCGCGATCGCGGGCACGTCGTTCTGCGCGCCGGCGCCGAGCGAGCCGGTGCAGAGCGTGATGCCGTTGGCCGGGCTCGGCGCCGCGTCGAGAATGAAGGCGAGGTCCTCTTTCGTGGAGACGATGCGGGCGAGGCCGAGCAGCGGCCGCGGCGGGTCGTCCGGATGGATGCAGAGTTGGATGCCGCATTCCTCCGCGGCGGGGACGATCTCGCGCAGGAAACGGGCGAGGTTGGCGCGCAGTGCCGCCTGGTCGATGCCGCGATAGCTGTCCAGCATGCGGCGCAGGCCGGGGACGTCGTAGCGATCGTACGCGCCCGGCAGGCCGGACATGATGGCGGCGAGGAGCTGGTTGCGCCCGGCTTCGCCGGCGGTGTCGAACCAGGTCCGGGCGCGGGCCAGCACCTCCGGCGCGTGGTCCGCCTCGGCGCCGGGGCGGGCCAGCATGAAGCAGTCGAAGGCCGCGATGTGATGCGCGTTGAAGCGCAGGGCGGTGCCGCCGCCCGGGAGTGGCGCCCGCAGCTCGGTGCGCGTCCAGTCGAGGATCGGCATGAAGTTGTAGCAGATCGTGCGCAGGCCGCAGCGCGCCAGGTTGCGCAGCGAATCGCGGTAAGCGCCGAACAGCCGGTCGAGATCGCCGCTGCCGCGCTTGATGTCCTCGTGCACCGGAAGGCTTTCGACGACGCGCCAAGTGAGACCGAGCGAGGCATCGCCAGAGATCGCCGCCTGACGCTCGGCGATGCGTTCGACCGGCCACACGACGCCATACGGAATGTCGTGCAGCGCGGTGACCACGCCGGTGGCACCAGCCTGGCAGATGTCGCGCAGCCGCACCGGGTCATCGGGGCCGAACCAGCGCCAGGTCTGTTCCATCGTCTCGGATCCGTTCATGGGTGCGTCTCCGCCAGGGCGGCGCAGACCGCAGCCGCCCCTTCGCGATGCAGCCTCGCGTAGGCGTTGGTTACGGAAGCGCCGAAATCCGGATCGGCCGCGAGATCGGCGCCGAACACGGCGGTGACGCCGAGTCCCGCCCGCACTCGTGCCGCAGGCTCCGCGCCCGCCGCCTCTAGGCGGGCACGCAGCAACCCGGCCAGCGGGTCGCGCACGTCGATCGGCTGCCCGGCCTCGTCGATGCCGCCGACATAGCGAATCCAGGCCGCGACCACGAGGGCCAGGCAGGGAATAGGCGCGCCGCGCGCCAGCCGCGACCGCACCGTGCCGAGCAGGCGCTGCGGCAGCTTCTGCGATCCGTCCATCGCGATCTGCCAGGTGCGATGCCGGATCGCCGGATTGGCGAAGCGCGCGCGTAGCGCCGCGACGTAGGCGGCGAGGTCGGTTGCCGGCGGCGGCGGCACCTCGGGCAGGATCTCCGCCCAGAGCCGATCGAGGAATGCGGCCAGCGCTGGATCGGCGATCGCTTCGGCAATAGTCGCGTGCCCGGCCAGGTAGCCGAGATAGGCAAGCGCGGAATGCGCGCCGTTCAGCAGCCGCAGCTTCATCAGCTCGAACGGGGCGACGTCCGCGACCAATGTGGCGCCGGCGCGCTCCCAGGCCGGGCGGGCGCCGGCCGCGAACCGGTCCTCGATCACCCATTGCCGGAACGGCTCGTGCGTCACCACGGCGGCATCGTCGAGCCCGGTCAGTGCCGCCGCCTGTTCCCGATCGGCTGCCGTCGCCTCCGGCACGATGCGATCGACCATGCAGCAGGGGAACGCTGCCTCCGCCGCGATCCAGGCGGCGAGCCCCTGGTCGCGCCGAGCGGCGAACTCGCAGACCAGCGCACCGAGCAGGCGCCCGTTCGCCGGCAGGTTGTCGCAGCAGAGCACGGTCGGCGGCGGCAGGAGGGCGTCGCGGCGCCGCCGCAGCGCCTCGACCAGGAAGCCAAGCGCGCTGCGCGGCGCCGATGGATGCGCGAGGTCGTGCTCGATGTCCGGATGCGCCGAGTCAAGCCGCAGCGCGGCCGGATCGTGGCAGTAGCCCTTCTCCGTCACGGTCAGCGTCACCACGCGGGTCGACGGCGCCGCCAGCGCCACCAGGACTGCCTCGGGATCCTCCGGTGCCACCGACACGCCGGCCAGCGTGCCGACGATGCGGGCGCTCACGCCCTCGGCGCCGCGCTCGAGCGCCGTGTACAGCCCGTCCTGCGGTGCCAGGCGGTCGCGCTGGTCGGGCCGGCGCAGGCTGACGCCGAGGATGCCCCAGCCCGTCTCGCCGGAGGCGGCCATCGCCTCCTCGGTGTAGAGGGCGAGATGCGCGCGGGCGAAGGCGCCGAGGCCGAGATGCACGATGCCGGGCGGCCCTCCGGGCCGGACCGGCGGACGCGCGACGCCCGGACGGGCGGCATCAAGTGTGGCGCGGGAGAGGCGCGGCACGACGCTTACGCGTCAAAGGCAAGCTGGACCTTCACCGTTTGCTCGGGGTGCTGCTCGACCAGTGCGAAGGCGGCGAGCGCGTCCGCGGCCGGGAAGGTCTGGGTGATCATCGCCTCGGGCCGCAGCCGGCCGGTCTCCAGCCAGCCGATCACCGTGGGCAGGAGCCGCCGGTTCAGCCGCGATCCGGCGATCGTCAACTCCTTGCCCACCACCAGCTTCTGCACCAGGGCGGAGGGCTCGGGGCTGAAGCCGAGCAGGCCGATGCGGCCGGCCGGGCTCACCACCCGGCAGGCGAGGTCGAGCAGTTCCGGCGCGCCGGCGCCGTCGATCACCAGCGATGGGCCGAGCCCGTCATTTTCGGGTGCGACCGCGTCCGCGACATCCTCGCGCGACGAATCGATCACGCGGTCGGCGGCAAAATCGCGCGCCCGTTCCAGTCGCGCCGGTTCGCGATCGCAAACGATCGCGCGGGCGCCATGCATTTTGGCGACCTGCAGCACGGTCAGCCCGACCGTCCCGGCGCCGAAGATCAGCACCGTGTCGTCCGCGCCGATACCGGTGCGGCTGGTGACGTTCGCGGCAATGGAGAGCGGCTCGGCCAGCGCGGCGACGGCGGGGGCGAGGTCGGGCGAGACACGCAGCGCATTGGCTTCCGGCACGACAAGCTGATCGCGGAAGCCGCCATCCACGTGCACGCCGATCACCTGCAGTTGGGCGCAGACATTTGGCCGCCCGATGCGGCAGGGGTAGCATCGGCCGCAGGCGATCACCGGATCGATGACGACGGCATCGCCCGGCCGCAGGGTCGCGACACCATGCCCGGTCGCGACAACGCTGCCGGCGATCTCGTGGCCGAGGATGCGGGGATAGGTGGCGAACGGATTGGAACCGTGCAGTATGTGCAGGTCGGAGCCACAGATACCGGCGCGGCGGACGTGCACCGCGACTTCGCCCGGGCCTGGCGCTGCCTCGCGCGACGGGGTGAGTTCCAGGGCGAAGGGCTGCCGCGCGACCACCGCAACCATTGCGCTGCTCCATACTAGTCGTCTATAGCCCTCGCATGGCCTCCGACCCCGGTCAAGCAACGCTGCGCCATGCCGGTCCGGCTGCAGACCCGCCCGCTGCCCTCGGGCAGTTGGCCGGCCCGGTCGGGGCGCATGTCCGGCGCGTGCTGGAAAGCCGGATTATCACGAATGTTCTGCCGCCGGGCGAACGACTTTCGGAGAACGATCTGGCGCTGATGCTCGGCGTCAGCCGCCAGCCGGTGCGCGAGGCGCTGATCCGGCTCGCGGAGATCGGCCTGGTGCGAGTGCTGGCGCAGCGCGGCACCGTGGTCACCCGCATCTCCGTCGCCCAGGTGCGAAGCGCCCGCTTCCTGCGCGCCGCCGTGGAGCGCGCGGTGATCCGGCAGGCGGCAGTCGAGGCCGACGCGGCGGCTATCGCAGGGATGCGGGCGCTGATCGAGGCGCAGCAGGCGGCGGAGCAGGAAGGCGATCATGCCGCATTCCTGCAGCTCGATGACCGGCTGCATGGCAGCTTCGCCGAGGCGATCGGCCATGACGACGTGTGGCGCATGTTGCAGGGCGTGAAGCTGCACATGGATCGCGTGCGCTATCTCAGCCTGCCGGATGCGACTCCGGTGTCGCGGCTGCTCGCGCAGCACGCAGCGATCGTCGACGCCGTCGCGGCGCGCGATCCGGACGCCGCCGAGGCGGCGATGGAACGGCATCTCGCGGAACTGCTGGAATCCCTGCCGCGGCTGATGCAGCGTCTCCCGAACTACTTCGAGGCCGATCCGGGCTGAATCCGCCCGCCGCGCCGGCTCACGTCGCGCGGTCCGCGCGATGGGCGGCAACCGCCGCCATCAGCCAGTCCCAGGCCTCGCGCTCCGCCGGCCCCGCCGTCTTGTCGATGGCGATGCGCAGGTAGTCGATCTCGCGGTCGACCTTGTCCGGCGGCAGCATGGCGAGGCGGCTGACCAGGATCGCCGCCTCGACCACCGCGCCCTGGGCGCGGTTGAAGCCGCGGAACGGCGCGTGCGTCTCGCGGTGGAGGACGCGGCAATGGAAGCGTGGGCGCTGCGCGTCCTCCTGCACCGCGACGACCGCGAGTTCCTCGTGCGCGAGCGAAGCAGCAAGCCGGGGAGGCGGCACGCGCGCGGCGGGGCGGAGCGGCCAGTCGCGCCGGCCGGTCAGGGCGCCGGCGATGATCCGCACGTCGTCGGTGTGATTGGCGATCGCGAACGGCACGGCACGCAAATTGGCGAGCGTGCTCGACGGATGGAACGGCGCGATGATCCAGCCCTCCGACGCCGCGATCAGCCCGAGCGGCGCGATATGCGGCCGCCCGTCGGCGCCGATCGTGGTCACCACGCACTCACGGATCATCTGTCGTCTCGCCGTGCCGCTTCGCCCGCAGCGTGTGTCCCGCCGCCGCCAGGCGTGTCGCCCCGCGCGGCGTCGCCGGCGCAGCGCAGCCCCAGCGCAGCGCCTCGTCCTGCACGTAGCGCTTGCCCAGCGTCCAGGCGATCTCCGCCTTCATCAGCTCGGTGCCGAGATAGAAGGCGTGCGCGCCGTCCCGCTCGACGCCGAGTGCCGGAAACGCGTCCATTGCCGCCTGGACCACGGCGTGCATGTTCTGGCGGAAGACGTGGATGCCGTCGGCGGCGGTGGCGATGCGGTAGTTCGCGTCCCGCACCTCCGCCGCGAGTGCGGCGATCTCCGCCGGCGTCTGGGCGAACGGCGCGCGGTCATGCACCTGCAGCAGCAAGTCGCCGTAATTGCGCGGCAGATCGGCATTGGCGCGGGCGGCGAACATCATCCGTCGCGCCGCGTCGTGCTCCGCGACCGTGCGGCGTGTGTGCGGGCTCACCTGCACCACCAGCACGTTGCGGATGCCGAGTTCGGAGCACACGCCGGCCAGCAGCGCGGTGACGCCCGAGGAATCCGCGTCGGTGAGCTCGGTGAGATTGCCGGTGCCCATCAGGATCTCCGCGTCAGGAAGCCGGGCGCGCAGCGCGGCGTATCGGCCGAGCGAGGCGGTGAAGCCGAAATGGATCGGGTCGAGCACGGAGTCGAGGATGCACGGCAGCCCGCGCGCCGCTGCCGCCTCCGCCGCGCGCAGAAGGCTCTCCAGATCGCCCGGCGCGGCCGGCACCAGCACCGGCACCGCCGCAGTGCCCTCGGCCACGTCCAGCGTCGCCTCGGTCAGGCTGAGCAGGTAGTCCGCGCCGGCCAGCGCGCCGCGACGCAGCTCCGCCGGATCGCCGGAGTCGACGCTGACCGTGAGCCCGCGCGCGCGCAGCCGCCGCACCGCCTCCTCCAACGTGGGAAACGGCGTGCCGGGCTTGCAGCCGAGATCGATCACGTCGGCGCCGGCTTCGGCCAATGCGGCGGCGCGCGCGTCGAGCGCTTCGGGCGCGAGCAGCGGCGCGTCGACGATCTCGGCGAAGATGCGGATTTCGTGGCGGGAGAGGTCGGGCGGCTGCCCGCCATGGCCGAGCCAGGCGGGAAGGTCGGCGATCTCGTCGGGGCCGCGCTGGAACGGCACGCCGAACGCCTCGGAGAGTCGTGCCGGATCGATGCCGGCGCGGCCGGGAAAGACCACCCGCTCGGCCGCGACCGGACGCGACAAGCGGCGCAGGATGATCGGTTCGGTCATCAGCGCGGCGACCTTGACGCCGATATCCAC
>DATJSJ010000140.1:0-7295 GCA_035504175.1 Acetobacteraceae bacterium | reverse complement strand
CCTGGCCTTCTTTCTTCTGCGAGGGGTGACCCATGGCTGACCTGAGCATCACCTTCGCCGGCATCCGCTCTCCGAACCCGTTCTGGCTCGCCTCGGCGCCGCCGACCGACAAGGAGTACAACGTCACGCGCGCCTTCGAGGCCGGCTGGGGAGGCGTCGTCTGGAAGACGCTCGGCGAGGATCCGCCGGTCGTGAACGTGAGCAGCCGCTACGGTGCCGTCAGCTACAATGGCGTGCGCGTCGCGGGCTTCAACAACATCGAGTTGATCACCGACCGGCCGCTCGCGGTCAATCTGGCGGAGATCGCGCGGGTCAAGCGCGCCTGGCCGGATCGGGCGCTGGTGGTCAGCCTGATGGTGCCGTGCACGGAGGAGAGCTGGAAGCGCATCCTGGCGCCGGTCGAGGATACGGGCTGCGACGGGATCGAGCTGAATTTCGGCTGCCCGCACGGCATGTCGGAGCGCAACATGGGCTCCGCGGTCGGTCAGGTGCCCGAGTATGTCGAGATGGTCACCGCCTGGTGCAAGCAGTATTCGCGCCTGCCGGTGATCGTGAAGCTGACGCCGAACATCACGAACATTCTCGGCCCGGCGCGGGCAGCGTTCCGCGGCAAGGCCGATGCGGTGAGTCTGATCAACACGATCCAGTCGATCACGGCGGTCGATCTCGACCAGATGGCGCCGGAACCGGTGGTGGGCGGGCTCGGCACGCATGGCGGGTATTGCGGCCCCGCGGTCAAGCCGGTGGCGCTGCGCATGGTCGCCGACATCGCGCGCGACCGGGAGGGCATGCCGGGGCTGCCGATCTCCGGCATCGGCGGGATTTCGACCTGGCGGGATGCGGCGGAGTTCATCGCGCTCGGGGCAGGCAGCGTGCAGGTCTGCACCGCGGCGATGCATCACGGCTTCCGCATCGTCGGCGACATGATCACCGGCCTGTCGAACTGGATGGACGGCAAGGGCTACGCGACGATCGCGGATTTCCAGGGCCGCGCGGTGCCGAACTACGTGCACTGGAGCGATCTCGACCTCAATTTCAAGACGCTGGCGCGGATCGACCAGGGCAAGTGTATCCGATGCGGGCTGTGCCACATCGCCTGCGAGGATACGAGCCACCAGGCGATCGCGGCGCTGCGCGTCGATGGCAAGCGGCGCTACGAGGTGATCGACGCCGAATGCGTCGGCTGCAATCTCTGCTATCACGTCTGCCCGGTGGAGGGCTGCATCACGATGGAGTCGCAGGCGACCGGCAAGCCGAAGCTGACCTGGCCGGAGCATCCGAACAACCCGATGCGGGTCGCGGAGGCCGCGGAATGAGCGGGGCGGCCGGCACGGTCCCGAGCAATCTCGCTGTCGATGGCGAGCGGCTCTGGGGCACGATCATGGAGACGGCGCGGATCGGCGGCACGCCGAAGGGCGGGATCTGCCGGCTGACGCTGACCGATCTCGACCGCGAGGTGCGCGACTGGTTCCGCGCGGCCGCCGAGCAGGCCGGCTGCACGGTGACGGTGGACGAAATGGGCAACATGTTCGCCCGCCGGCCCGGGCGCGACAATTCGCTGCCGCCGGTCGCGATCGGCAGCCATCTCGACACGCAGCCGACGGGCGGCAAGTTCGACGGCGTGGTCGGCGTGCTGTCCGGGCTTGAAGTGCTGCGCAGCCTGAACGATGCCGGATACGAGACGGCGGGTCCGGTCGAGGTGATCAACTGGACCAACGAGGAGGGGTCGCGGTTCGCGCCGGCGATGCTTTCGTCGGGCGTGTTCGCCGGCGTGTTCGCGCGGGATTTTGCGTATGACCGGCGCGACCGCGAGGGCAAGCGGTTCGGCGACGAGTTGGAGCGCATCGGCTATCGCGGGCCGGAGACGTGCGGCGACCGCAAGCTCGGGGCGCATTTCGAGATCCATATCGAGCAGGGGCCGATCCTCGAGGATGAGGGCAAGACGGTCGGCATCGTCACCGGCGTGCAGGGGATGCGCTGGTACGAGGTGACGGTGACGGGCACGGATTCGCACGCAGGCTCGACGCCGATGCGGCTGCGGCGCGACGCGCTGCTCGGCGCGGCGCGGATGATCGAGGCGGTCAATCGCGCGGCATGGGCGCAGGCGCCGGACGGCGTCGGCACGGTCGGGCTGATCGAGAGTCGGCCGAACAGCCGCAACGTCATCCCGGGCTCGGTGTTCTTCACCGTCGATCTGCGTCACCCGCGCGATGACGCGCTGGAGTTGATGGAGCGGCAGCTCGAGGATGCGCTGCGCGAGATCGCGGAGGCGGACGGGTTGGACATCGCATTCGAGCGGGTGTGGGACTCGCCCGCGGTGCGGTTCGATGCCGACTGCATCGAGGCGGTGCGGCAGGGCGCGGCGGCGGAGGGCACGCCGGCGCGCGAGATCGTCGCCGGCGCCGGGCACGATTCCGCCTATATCGCGCGCGTCGCCCCGACCAGCATGATCTTCATCCCGTGCGAGAAGGGCCTGTCGCACAACGAGCTGGAGAAGACCGAGCCCGAGCAGGTAACCGCCGGCGCCAACGTGCTGCTGCGCGCGGTGCTGGCGACGGACCGCCGCCTGGCGGAGCGGGCGCGCGGTGGCGGTTGACGCCGCGGTCATCGAGGCGGCGGACGCGCCCGCCGGGGCCGGCATCGCTGCGGCCGCGGCTGCGCCGGCCGTCGAGGCGCGTGGGCTTTCCATCGTGTTCGACGCCGGCGGGCAGCGCACGGTGGCGCTGGACGGCATCGACCTTGCGATCGCGCGCGGCGATTTCGTCTCGCTGATCGGTCCTTCCGGCTGCGGCAAGACGACGCTGCTGCGCGCCATCGCTGATCTCGAGCAGCCCACCTCCGGCACGCTGCTGGTCAAGGGCATGACGCCGGACGCGGCGCGGCAGGCGCGCGCCTATGGCTACGTGTTCCAGGCGCCGGCGCTGTATCCGTGGCGCAATGTCGAGCGCAACGTCATGCTGCCGCTCGAGATCATGGGCATCCCGCGCGCCGAGCGTCGGGCGCGCGCGGCGCGCTATCTCGACCTGGTGGAACTGGGCGAATTCCGCCGCCGCTTTCCCTGGCAGCTCTCGGGCGGCATGCAGCAGCGCGTGTCGATCGCGCGGGCGCTGAGCTTCGAGCCGGATTTGCTGCTGATGGACGAGCCGTTCGGGGCGCTGGACGAGATCACGCGCGACGGGCTCAACCTGCATCTGCACCGGCTGTGGCGCAAGACCGGCATGACCATCGTCTTCGTCACCCATTCGATCCAGGAGGCGGTTTATCTCTCCACCCGCATCGTGGTGATGTCGCCGCGGCCCGGCCGCATCGTCGATATCGTCGATTGCACGCTGCCGGCGGAGCGCGAGCCCGATCTGCGTGACACGCCGGACTTCCTGGCCGTTGCGCACCGGGTGCGCGAGGCGCTGCGCGCCGGGCATGCGCATGACTGAGGCGCGCCGGTCGCGCCGTATCCGCCGGTCGCGCGACATGCTGGCGGTGCCGGTCGTGCTGCTCGCAGTGGTGGTGATCTGGTACGCCGCCGCGGTCTATCTCAATTGGGACAGCGCCGCCCAGTTCGCCGATGAGGGCGCGTCGCGGCTCGACATCCTGCAGGCCACGATGTCGCTCGACCGGCCACTGCTGCCGCCGCCGCACCAGCTCCTGGCCACGCTCGGCGACGAGATTTTCGGCTGGCCTGTCACCTCGCCGCGCAGCATTCTCTATCACACCGCCGTCACCGCCAGCGCCGCCGCCTGTGGCTTCGTGCTGGCGATCGTGGTCGGGATCGCGCTCGCCATCGGCATCGTGCAGACGCGCACGCTCGACCGCTCACTCATGCCCTGGATCATCGCCAGCCAGACCGTGCCGGTCCTCGCGATCGCGCCGATGGTGATCGTGGTGCTGGGCAGTATCGGGCTGACCGGGCTGCTGCCGAAGGCGCTGATCGCCGGCTATCTCAGCTTTTTCCCGGTGACGACGGCGATGGTGAAGGGGCTGCGCGCACCGGATCCGATGCAGCGCGACCTGATGCGCACCTACAATGCGACGGAGGCGCAGACCTTCCGCATGCTGCGCTGGCCGTCGGCGATGGGCTTCCTGTTCCCGGCGCTGAAGGTCGCGGCGGCGCTGGCGCTGGTCGGGGCGATCGTCGCGGAACTGCCGACCGGGGCGCAGGCCGGGCTCGGGGCGCGGCTGCTGACCGGCTCCTATTACGGTCAGACGCTGCAGATCTGGGCGGCGCTGGTCATGGCCTCGCTGCTGGCGCTGCTCAGCATCGCCGCGGTCGACCTGGCGCAGGGGGTGCTGGTGCGCCAGCGCGGCGGGCGGCTGTGATCCGCTTCGCCGGCCCGGTCCTGGTGATGCTGGCCTCGATCGCGGTGGGCTGGCTGGCGCTGATGCTGCTCGCCCAACGCGACGGGCGGTTCTTCCGCATCGCGACGCCGGTGCTGTTCGGGTTCCTGATCCTGTGGCTGTGGCAGGTCGCCTGCGTCGGCTTCGGCATCCCGCGCGTGCTGCTGCCGGCGCCGAGCGCGGTCGCCCGCGCCTTCGTGGTGCACGCGGGGATGCTGCGGGTGGATTTCTGGCAGACGGTGGTCCGCTCGGTGCTGCCGGGCTGGATCATCGGCTGCGGCGCCGGGTTCCTGGTGGCGCTGCTGCTCGACCGCTCACCCTTCCTGCGCCGCGGCATCCTGCCGCTCGGCAATCTCGTCTCCGCCATGCCGATCGTCGGCATCGCGCCGATCATGGTGATGTGGTTCGGCTTCGACTGGCAATCGAAAGCGGCCGTCGTCGTGGTGATGACGTTCTTTCCGATGCTGGTGAATACGATCGCCGGGCTCGAGCAGTCGGCGCCGATGGAACGCGACCTGATGCGCTCCTACGCCGCCGGGTATGGCACGACGCTCGCGAAGCTGCGCCTGCCGATGGCGCTGCCGTTCGTGTTCACGGCGCTGAAGCTCAACTCCACGCTGGCTCTGATCGGCGCCATCGTCGCGGAGTTCTTCGGCACGCCGATCGTCGGCATGGGATTCCGCATCTCCACCGAGGTCGCGAAATTCAACCTCGACATCGTCTGGGCGGAGATCGCGCTTGCCGCGGTGGTGGGCTCGCTCAGCTTCGCGGCGCTGGCCGGCCTGGAGCGGGCGGCGACCTTCTGGCATCCTTCGTTCCGCTGATGCGGTTCTGTGCTGCTCCGGGCACCGGGAAAGGGGAGAGATGAGAAAACTGTTGTTCGCGGCTGCGGCCCTGGCGATGGCCGCGGCCAGCCCCGCATGGGCTGCCGACAAGCTGACCGTGCAGCTCAAGTGGGTCGCCGACGCGCAGTTCGCCGGCTACTACGTCGCGCAGGCGAAGGGCTACTACAAGAAGGCCGGGCTCGACGTCACGATCAAGGCGGGCGGGCCGGACATCAACCCCTCGCAGGTGATCGCGGGCGGCGGCGCCGACGTGATCGTCGACTGGATGCCCGACGCGCTGGCCGCGCGCGAGAAGGGCGTGCCGCTGGTCAACATCGCGCAGGTGTTCCAGCGCTCCGGCATGGAACTCACCTGCCGCAAGGACAGCGGCATCCGCTCGCCGAAGGATTTCAAGGGCAAGACGCTCGGTGTCTGGTTCTCCGGCAACGAGTACCCGTTCCTCGCCTGGATGGCCAAGCTCGGCTACAAAACCAACGGCGGGCCGGATGGCGTCACGGTGCTGAAGCAGGGCTTCAACGTCGATCCGCTGCTGCAGAAGCAGGCCGCCTGCATCTCCACCATGACCTACAACGAATACTGGCAGCTCATCGAGGCGGGGATGAAGCCCTCGCAGCTCATCGTCTTCAAATATGAGGACGAGGGCGTGGCGACGCTGGAGGACGGGCTCTACGCCACCGACGCGGAGCTCAAGAACCCGGCCATGGTGGACCGCCTGGCGCGCTTCGTGCGCGCGACGATGCAGGGCTGGGAGTATGCGGTGAGGCACCAGCCGGAGGCGGTGAAGATCGTGCTCGCGGCCGACACCACGGGCGCGCAGACCAAGCTGCACCAGACCCACATGCTGGCCGAGGTCGCCAAGCTGATCGAGATCGGCAAGCACAAGCCCGGCTATCTCGACGATGCCGCGGCGGAGCGGACGGTAAAGGTGCTGCTCTCTGGCTCCTCCGAGCCGGTGATCACCAAGGCGCCGACCGGCGCCTGGACGCATGAGGTCTGGGACAAGTCCGGGTTGAAGTGAGCCCCGGCGGCACATCCGTATCGGATGTGCCGTCCGCGCCCGGCGCAGGTCGAAACCATTCCGGTTCCATCTGATCCGGCCGACAGCATACGGCTGTCGGCCGTGCCGCCGACGTGAACTGCGTCGCTTCCGCCGCGGGCCGGCGCTGATAGCCTGTCCGGCCACACAGAGGAGCGGCGGCTTACCATGACGTTCACAAGGCCGGGCGGCAAAGCACCGCCCGCGGTCCGGGGCTAAGATGGGCGGGGTTCTCCGCGCCGATATCGGATTCGCCGCCCTCCTGGCGGCGGTGCCGCTGGCCGACTCGGTCAAGGTGGACCTGGCCGTGCGCATGCGGGCGGCCGGGCGGCACTATCACGGGGTCGGGCATCTGGCGCTGCTCTGGCGGCGGCACTGCGAGCTTGCGGCACGGGCCGGATACGAGGACGGCGACAGCACGACGCTGATCGCCTGCGCCATCGCCTTCCACGACGCGGTGTACGAGCCGGCCGCGCGCGACAACGAGGAGCGCTCGGCGCAGATCTGGCTCGCGGCCAGCGCCGCCGCTGCCACGCCCGAGCCGACGCGGCAATGGGTGGCCGAGACGATCCGGGCCAGCGCGAGCCATCTCGCCTACCGGCCGGCCGGCGAGGACCGGCTGGAGCGGCTGCGGCTCTGGTTCCTCGATCTCGACCTCTCACCGCTCGGCGAGCGGCCCGCGGTGTTCGACCACAACACCGTGCTGCTGCGGCGCGAATGCCCGCATCTCGACGAAGCGACCTGGCAGAGCCGCAGGATCGGCTTCCTGGCGCATCTGGGCTCGGCGCCAGTGCTGTATCGCTCGCCGGTGTTCCAGGACCTGTTTGAGCGACCGGCACGGCGTAATATCGCGCGGGAATTGGCGCGATGTCGCGGGCTGGCGGAAGGTTAAGGAAGTTGTTCTTTTTTGAAAAAAAGAACAAAAAAACTTCTATTCGTTTGGGTCCGAGTGTACGGCGAACCCATTGCCAAGACTAACGAATAAAAGTCTTTTTGCTTCTTTTTCTTCAGAAAAAGAAGATTTTTCCTTACCTGGCCACCGCCATCGCCCCTCGACGCACCCGCACCGTCATCATGACGAT
>DATJSJ010000139.1:0-58033 GCA_035504175.1 Acetobacteraceae bacterium | reverse complement strand
CGCAGCCTTGACGACGTTGCGAACCCGTGGCCCTCCGCATTGGTCGCCTTCGACGGCGTCGAAGGCGCATGCCTTCGCCAAGATTAAACAGAAGGAAGGCAGCTTCGCCGCTATCGTGCCCGCCGCAGCAACAGACGGACCGCACCTGGGTTTGCGGCGTGCGGATGCGCCGCGCCCAGCAGCAGCGGCCGCAGCGGCGGCAGATTAAGCCAGAGCGGCAGCTCGCGTCGGATCACCCCGCCCTCCTCGCTGCGCCCGCGCCCGGTGATCACCTCGACGCAGCGCAACCGGTCGATATGCGCGCGATGCAGAAACGCCTCCAGCGCGTGAAAGGCGCGCTGCGCGCTCCTGCCATGCAGATCGAGGCTGCGCGCCGCCGCCAGCTTGCCGCCGCGAAATCGCGCCCACGTGGCATTGTCGAGCCCCGGCGGCTGCGCGCCGATCACCAGCGGCGGCAGCACGCCCGCCGGCGCAGCGATGGGTATCGCCAGCCGTTCCAGAGGCGCCGCTTCAATCGGTTCCTCCGCTTCTGCCGCCGCCGGGGACGGGATTGCACGTCCGGGCAGCGGCACGACCGCACGGGCATAGGCTGCCCAGGCGGCGCGGTCGGCGTCGGTCAGCCCCCGGCGTGCAGCCACATCAGCCGGCCGGCGCCGACGAAGAGCCGTCCGCCGAGGCGGCCTCGCCAGGTGCTCGTGCCGCCGGGTCGTCATCGATCAACAGCACGTGCAGCCGCCGCGGCCCATGCGCCCCGAGCTCCAACACCGATTCGATATCGGCCGAACGCGATGGCCCGGTCACCAGCATGACGTTGCGCGGCATGAATCCGCCCGCCGGATCGCGGTGCTCGGCGCGCAGCAGATCCCACGCCTCCTCATAGGCGCCGACGACGCGGCTCGCGCGCAGCAATACCAGCGCGGTCTCCGGCAGCAGGTTGAGCGTCGTCGGCCGCTCCGGCCCGGATGGCAACATAAGCGTGCCGGTCTCGGCAATGCCGGCAAACCCGTGCTGCAGCGTCGCCGCATCCGTCGCCACCGCCACTCCGACGCGCCGCTGCAGCAGCGGGCGGCGATCCCAGCGGATCGCGGCGAGCTCGGGATGCGGCGCGATGACCAGCTCGCCTGGCATGTTCTGCGCCGCGAGATAGTCCGCGACCGCGTCCGGCACCGCGTCGAGACCGTCGAGCCGTACCACCGTGCCGAATTCCCGCTCCACGCGATCGATGAAAAGCGCCACCTGCTCTGGTCGCTTCAAGCGTGAGCGAGCCGGGATCAGGTGCCGCGGATGCGCCGAGAGCCGCTGACGCAGCAGCGCCGCCTCGTCCTCGGGCAACTTGCCACGCCGCAGCCCGCGCCGGATCGACGCCAGGACCGTCTCGCGCGACATGCTCAGATCCGGCCGGCGCGCTGCGCCCGCGCGTAGCGGGCGAAGAAGGTCTCACCCTCGGGCGCGGGCAAATCCCGCCCCTCCGTCCACGACCGGGCGAAAGGCAGTCCGCCGAACCGGCCACGCCGCCGCCCGAGCAAGCCCAGCGCCGCCGCGCCGATCCGCGTCACCAGGCGATAGGCCTGCGGCCGGCGCGCGAACCAGGCCCAGAGACCCAGATACCGGCGTATCCCGCCCGGACTCAGATGACGCTCGAACTCACGCTCGCGCCAGTGCCGCATCATGCCGGGCAGCGGGATCTTCACCGGGCAGACGCTCTCGCATTTGCCGCAGAAGGTCGACGCATTGGGCAGGTTGCCCGCACGGTCGACGCCGATCAGCGCCGGCGTCAGCACGCTGCCCATCGGGCCAGGATAGACCCAGCCATATGCATGCCCGCCGATCGTCTGGTACACGGGACAATGGTTCATGCAGGCGGCGCAGCGGATGCATCGCAGCATGTCCTGGAACTCGGTGCCCAGCATCGCCGAGCGGCCATTGTCCACCAGGATGACGTGGTATTCCGCCGGCCCGTCCGGGTCGTCGGTGCGCCGCGCGCCGGTGGAAAAGGTGGTGTAGACGGAGAAATCCTGCCCCGTCGCCGAGCGCGCCAGCAGCCGCAGCAGGCTGGTCGCGTCCTCCAGCGTCGGCACCACCTTCTCGATCGAGGCGAGCACGATGTGCACGCGCGGCAGCGTCTGCGTCAGATCGCCGTTGCCCTCGTTGGTGACGATGACGCTGCTGCCGGTCTCGGCGATCAGGAAATTGGCGCCGGTGATGCCCACATCGGCGGCGAGAAAGCGATCGCGCAGCCGGGCGCGCGCCTCGTTCAAGATGTCGCGACGCTCATGGAACACGCGATCGGGTGGCAGCTCGGTATGCGAGCGGCGGAAGCTCTCCTCCCAATCCTCGCGGTTCAGATGGAAGGCCGGGCCGATGATGTGGCTCGGCGGCTCGTGGCGAAGCTGCAGGATGTATTCGCCGAGATCGGTCTCGAACGGCGCGATCCCATTCTTCTCCAGGTGATCGTTGATCCCGAGCTCCTCGCTGATCATCGACTTGCCCTTGGTCACGGTCCGCGCGCCGACCCGGCGGCAGATCGCGAGCACGGCAGCACGGGCATCGTCGGCGGTCGGACACCAATGCACCTCGCCGCCGGCGCGCGCGACGTTGTCGGCGAAGGTCTCGAGGTAGAAATCGAGATGCGCGAGCGCGTGGTTCTTGATGTCGCGTCCGATGTCGCGGAGCCGTTCGAACTCGGGCAGCGCCGCCATGGCGGCGGCCCTGCGGGCCGGGTGCGTCGGTCGGGTCCGGGTAAGCGCCTTCTGCAGCCCGGCATCGGCCAGGGCATGGTGCGCGTTTTCCTTGAAGGCGGGCGAGGTTGCGAGCATGCGGCGCTTGTAGCAGCAAGCGGCGGCAAGGTCAGGGCGCAGCCTCCGCCCGCCCGGCCCGGAAGCGGGAGGCAGGCATGACGCCGAAGCCCAGGCTCGTCGCAATGATCTGGGTCTCCACCCTCGCCTGGCTCGGGGTGGCGGCGATCGGTTGGGGCGGGATCGGGCCCTTTCTCGCCAACCCGGCCCGTCTCGCCGTCGTCCTGATCACCCTGGCCCTCGCGGGCGTCGCGATGGCGAGCGAGGGCAATCTGAGCCGCGGCGAGCAGGAGGATCGCGGCAATCGCTGGGTGATCACCGCGATCGCGGTGCTCGGCCTGATCGGCGCCTGGCTGCCGGCCTGGACCGACCGGCACGGGATCTTGGTGCTGGACGGGGAGACGCTGCGCTGGATCGGCGTCGCGATCTATGCGGCCGGCGGCGTGCTGCGCCTCTGGCCGGTGTTCATCCTCGGCCGGCGGTTCAGCGGGCTGGTGGCGATCCAGCCGGGCCACACCCTGGTCACCACCGGGATCTACGGGGTGATCCGCCATCCGAGCTATCTCGGCTTGCTGACCCTCTCGCTCGGCTGGGGGCTGGCCTTCCGCGCCTTGGCCGGTGTGCTCCTCGCCGCACTGACCGTCTGGCCGATCGCGGCCCGCATCCGCGCCGAGGAGCGGCTGCTGCGGAGCCGGTTCGGCGCGGAATACGAGGCCTATTGCGCGCGCACGGCGCGGCTGATCCCCGGCGTCTGGTAGCGGCTGGGTTGTCGCGCAACCCCTGGCGGGTTGGCCGCAGCGGCGCCACTATCGGCCGCATGGATATGGAAACGAACCCCCACGCGACGTCGGTGCAGGCGCTGGCCGGGGAGGCGCGCGCCGCCGCCCGCATCCTCGCCCGCGCGTCCGACGCGGCCCGCAACGCCGCGCTGCACGCGGCGGCGGCGGCGCTGCGCGGCAGCACGGAGGCGATCCTCGCTGCCAACGCCGCCGACCTCGCCGCGGCCGAGGTCTCGCCGGCGTTCCGCGACCGCCTGACCCTGACGCCGGCACGGATCGCCGCGATGGCACAGGGGCTCGAGGACGTCGCCGGCCTGCCCGATCCGCTGGCCCGCACGCTCGCTGAGTGGACGCGGCCGAACGGGCTGCGCATCCGTCGCATCGCGACCCCGATCGGCGTGATCGGCATGATCTACGAGAGCCGTCCGAATGTCGGCGCCGATGCCGGCGGGCTGTGCCTGAAATCCGGCAACGCGGTAATCCTGCGCGGCGGCTCCGACAGTTTCCGCAGCGCCGGCGCGATCCATGCGGCGATGGTGGAAGGGCTGCGCGCGGCGGGGCTGCCCGAGGCGGCGATCCAGGTGGTGCCGAGCACCGATCGCGGCTTCGTCGCCGCCATGCTCGCGGCCGCCGGCCAGATCGACCTGATCATCCCGCGCGGCGGCCGCTCGCTGGTCGAGCGCGTGCAGCGCGAGGCGCGCGTGCCGGTGCTCGCCCACGCGGAAGGGCTCTGCCACACTTATGTTCACGAAGCGGCCGATCCTGACATGGCGCGGCGCGTGGTGGTGAACGCGAAGCTGCGGCGCACCGGGATTTGCGGTGCGACCGAGACGCTGCTGATCGACGCCGCGATCGCCCCAGCGCTGCTGCCGGCACTGATCGCGGATCTGCGTGAAGCCGGCTGCGATTTCCGTGCCGATTCCCGCGCCCGTACGATCATCCCTGACCTGTCGGCAGCGACCGAGGGTGATTTCGATACCGAATGGCTCGATGCCGTATTGTCGGTCGCCGTCGTGGACGGGGTGGACGCGGCACTCGCGCACATCGCCCGGCACGGCAGCGAGCACACCGATGCCATCGTTACCGAGGACGCCGACACGGCGGATCGCTTCCTGCGCGGCGTCGACAGCGCGGTCGCGCTGTGGAACGCCTCGACCCAGTTCTGCGACGGCGGCGAGTTCGGCTTCGGCGCCGAGATCGGCATTGCCACCGGGCGCATCCATGCGCGCGGGCCGGTCGGGCCAGAGCAGCTCACCAGTTTCCGCTACATCGTCACTGGCAGCGGTCAGGTGCGCCCCTGAGCCAGCGCGTCCCGGCGACGGCGCCGCGCGCGGTGCCGCCGACGGCCCTACCAGGCACGACGCCCTGGTCGGCGCGAACAGCGCCTGCGGCACCGCCGCCCGCTCGCGCGCGCCGCGCCGCGCGTGCCCCGGCCACTGCGTCGGCGGGCATCGTGCGCGGCCGCGTGGCGCTGCCCCGGTTCGGCGACCACCGGCGGCAGCGCATCGGCCTGCTCGGCGGCTCATTCAATCCGGCGCATGAGGGCCATCGCCACATCGCGCTCGTGGCGCTGCACCGGCTGCGTCTCGACCAGGTGTGGCTGCTGGTCTCGCCGGGCAATCCTTTGAAGGGACAGGATGGCATGGCGGCGGCAACTGACCGGCTCGCCTCGGCCGGCGCGATCGCCGACGGGCGGCGCATCATCGCGACCGATATCGAACGTCAGCTCGGAACCCGCTTCACCGCCGACACACTGCAGATGCTGCGGAGGCGCTTTCCGCGCGCCCGCTTCGTCTGGCTGATGGGAGCGGACAATCTGCGGCAATTCCCGCGCTGGCGTGGCTGGCGGCGGATCGCCCGCGCCATGCCGTTCGCGGTACTGCCGCGTCCCGGGTATAACCGCCCGGCACTGGCGGGGCTGGCCGCGCAGCGGTTGCGGCGCGCTCGCCACGCCGCGCGGCAGGCACCGGTGCTTGCCGCAATGCGTCCGCCGGCGTGGAGCTTTCTTTGCGCCGCGCAGCACCCGGGCTCGGCGACTGCGCTCAGGGCGGCTCGCCGTCGAGCGTGACGGCCGCCGGGCGCGGAAGTTGTTTGTTCGCGAGCTGCCGATCCCGCAGAATTCGACTCCGCGCGCTTTGATGAGGGAGGATGTCATCGCCAGGAAGCCCCCGGATAGTCACGACCCGCATGCGGCCCCGGCGCGGCGGCGTGTCGCGCCGCGTCACCCGTCGGCCGCGCTGGCGGAAGTGGCAAAGACCGCCGGCACACCGCGCAAGAAGGCGGCCGCCGCCGGGCCGCGTTCCGGCGTGCTTCCGGCGGACGCGGTGCTGCGCCGGTGTGGGCCGGAGCTTTCGTCGCTCGACCGGCTGCAAGATCTGATCGTCGGCAGCCTGGAAGACGACAAGGCGGAAGCAATCGTGTCGCTAGATCTTGCCGGCCGCGCCGCATTCACGGATCGCATGATCGTTGCGACGGGTCTCGCGGATCGTCAGATCACCGCGATGGCGACGCACCTCGAGGAGAAGCTGCGCGAAGCCGGAATCCGCCGCGTGCAGATCGAGGGAGCGGGCGGGTCGGACTGGGTGTTGATCGATGCCGGGGACATCGTTGTGCATCTGTTCAAGCCGGACGCCCGTGCCTTGTACGCACTTGAAAAGATGTGGGGCCCGGAGCTGGACGAACAACTGGCCGGCGCCTGAGATGCGGCTCTGGGGCCGTCACGCGAAGGCGTGCTTTGTACGACAGCCCCGGCCAGTGGCGGGGGGCCTGCGTCTCTCGGACACCCCCCGATGCGCCTGATCGCGGTCGGGCGCCTGCGCCCCGGCCCCGAAGCGACGTTGTTCGCCCGCTACAACGCCCGCCTCCGCCCGCCGCTTGCAGTCACCGAGATCGCCGAGGCATCCGGCGATCCGACGACGGCGCGCCGTCGCGAGGCTGAGGCGTTGCTGGCGGCCCTGCCGGCCAATGCGCTGGCGGTTGCGCTCGACCTTGGCGGGGCAGCGCCGGACAGTGCCGGGCTGGCGCGATTGCTGGAGCGCTGGCTCGCGGCGGGCCGGCCGCTCTGCTTCCTGATCGGCGGGGCGGAGGGACTGGATGCCACGGTGCTCGGGCGTACCGATCACATTCTGTCGCTGGGCCCGTTGACGTGGCCGCATCTGCTGGTGCGAGTGATGCTGGCGGAGCAGCTATTCCGGGCGCAGTCGATCGTGACGGGGCATCCTTACCACCGCGCGGGGCGGCCAAGTACATAGACCATGGCAACCCAGCGCGCGGCGCGGCACGAGCCAGCTCCAGGGCGCACGAGCAACCGCATCGCATCAATGCGCGAAGGAGCCAGCTCACTCAGAATACTTGGCGCTATTTCTCTCCACGCATCGCAGGCGTATACGTAACCCCGATCAAAAGTCCTTCGGGACTGAGGAAGCGGCTGACCGTCTGGCCCCACGGTTCCTTCCTGCTCTTGACGAGTATTCGAT
Organism: Acetobacteraceae bacterium; assembly: GCA_035504175.1. Lineage (GTDB taxonomy): Bacteria > Pseudomonadota > Alphaproteobacteria > Acetobacterales > Acetobacteraceae > DATJSJ01. The sequence continues at coordinate 50,983 of DATJSJ010000139.1, read as the reverse complement.
ATCCTTGCGCCTCAAGCTGCGCTGTCGCGCTCTCGACGCTGGCGACATCAAATTCGAGCCAGGCCTGAGGAACTGGAACGTCATCCGGCCAGATCTCCTTGCCAAAACAGGACTGCGCGGCGTGCGAGAGGGGCCAGAGGGCAAAGGTTTGGGCGCCCTTCAGGCCCTCCGTGTGACGATACCCACCGGTCTCCTCGGTAAAGGTGATGCCGAGTACCTGGCCGTAGAGCCTGCGGCTCGCCTCCGCATCAGGAACGATCGGACCGAAGCCCGCGATAAACAGGACACTGATGTCTCCGAGCTTTTCCATGACCCCTCCCTTTTGCCGCGATGTGCTGCCTTGTACCTGTGGAAATACTGCTGCGGCGCGATCGTCGGTCCGGACAAGTCCGGACGGGCGCAAGCCGGACCGTCCGGCACCGGCACGGGTTGCTTGCGCCGGAGAGCAGGCGGTCGCACGCCAACCTGTGCTGATCCTGCTCGATGCCATCGCCACTTGTCCCGGCCGAAGCGCCAAGCACAGGTGGAACGGTAGAGCCGGATGGCAGTTGCCCCGGCGCGCACGCGTCCGGTAGGGATGGGTGTCCCACCCTGGGAGGCGCGCCATGCCCGACCGCCCATCGTCCGTCCACGTTCCCCGCCCAGTCATGCTGGTGATCCTGGACGGCTGGGGCTGGCGCGAGGAGCGGGCCGACAATGCCGTGCTCCAGGCCCATACCCCGAATTTCGACCGACTGTGGCAGGACTGCCCGCATGCGTTCCTCCGCACATCGGGGCTCGATGTCGGTCTGCCCCCCGGGCAGATGGGCAATTCCGAGGTCGGCCACCTGAATATCGGCGCCGGTCGCGTGGTGATGCAGGAGCTGGCGCGGATAGGGCAGGCAGTCGAGGATGGCAGCATCGCGCGCGCGCCGGCACTGACCGAGCTGATCGCGGCAGTGCGGCGGACCGGCGGCACCTGTCATCTGTTCGGCCTGGTGTCGCCGGGCGGGGTGCATTCGCATCAGGATCACGCAGCGGCGCTCGCGCGCATCCTGACGCAGGCCGGCGTGAAGACCGCGATGCACGCTTTCACCGACGGGCGCGACACGCCGCCGCGCGCTGCGGCCGGCTATGTCGATGCGCTGCGCGGCGCGCTGCCCGACGACGTGCCGATCGTCACGGTCGGTGGCCGCTACTACGCCATGGACCGCGATAAGCGCTGGGAGCGAGTGGCGAAGGCGTACAACGTGATGGCGCTGGCGGAGGGTCCGCGGTTCGCGGATCCGGGTGCGGTCATCGCCGATGCATATGCACATGACGTGACCGACGAGTTCGTCATTCCCGCCGTGGTCGGCGAGTATCGCGGCATGCAGGACGGCGATGCGCTGCTCTGCTTCAACTTCCGCGCCGACCGGGTGCGGCAGATTCTGACGGCACTCCTCGACCCCGACTTCGAGGGCTTCCCTCGCCCGCGCGCGATCCATTTCGTCGCGGCCGCCGGCTTGACGCAGTACAGTGAGGCACTTGCGGGTCGCATGGGCGCGCTGTTCCCGCCGGTGCCATTGACGCACATTCTGGGCGAGGTGGTGGCGGATGCCGGTCGCAGGCAACTGCGCATGGCGGAGACGGAAAAGTATCCGCACGTCACGTATTTCCTGAACGGCGGCGAGGAGCGCGCATATACCGGCGAGGATCGCATTCTCGTGCCCTCGCCCAAAGTCGCGACCTACGACTTGCAGCCGGAGATGTCAGCGCCCGAGCTGACCGATCGTGCGGTCGAGGCAATACGCTCCCGGAAATACGATCTGATCGTGCTGAACTACGCCAATCCCGACATGGTCGGGCATACCGGCAGCCTGCCGGCCGCGATCCGCGCCGTGGAGACGGTGGATGCCGGCCTCGGTCGCATCGCGGAGGCGATCGAGGCGGAGGGTGGCGCGCTGCTGTTCACCGCCGATCATGGCAATTGCGAGCTGATGCGCGACCCGGTGACCGGCGGGCCGCACACCGCACACACCACCAACAAGGTGCCGGTGGTGCTGAAGGGCGCACCGGCGGGCGCCAGGCTGCATGACGGGCGGCTCGCCGACATCGCGCCGACGCTGCTGGGGCTGATCCGCCTGCCGCAACCCGCGGAGATGACCGGAATACCGCTGCTGGACGCTGATGCGGAGCGGCCGGCAGGTTAGCGCGCGCCGGGCCCGGCCGGAGGCGGCCTGGCCGGTGCGGAGGGCAGCCGGCGCCGTCGGGCCGGGCACCGGACGCTGCCTGCCGTTGCTGCTGGGAGCCGCAGTGCTGGCGACGGCGTCGCCGCCGACCATTCTGCCGACGCCGCTCGGGATCGGCGCGGTGGGGACGGCGCTCGCAGAGACGCACGGCCGGCCGTCGCATCGGCACCACCGCCGGGTTGCTCGGAAGCACGCTCCGGCGCCAGCCACCGCGGACCCGGCGGCGGCGCAGGCAGCACTGCAGCAGGCGGAGCAGGACCGCGCCGCACGACTGGCAGCGCAGCAGAAAGCGGAGGCCGGGGAACAGGCGGCGCGTGCCGAGGCAGACCGGCTGGCACAGCAGCGGACGTCGGCGGCGGCCCGGCTGCGCGCCGCCGAGACCGCGACGGAGGATGCGGCGGTGCGCATGGACGCGCTGGCGCAGCGCGAGGCGGCGGCGCAGCGGCGGCTGCGGCAGCGCGCCGCAGAGTTCGCGCCGCTGCTGCCGCTGCTCGAGCGGCTGTCGCTCTATCCGGCGGAGACGTTGCTCGCCGTGCCGCTGCCGCCGGAGCAGGCGCTGCGCGGGGCGCTGGTGCTGAAAGGTATCTCCCGCGAACTGGAGCGGCAGGCGCAGGCGCTCCGGGCCGAGGAGGTGGAGGTCGCGACCCTGCAGGCGGCGATCCGGCAGGAGGCGCCGGCCCTGGCCCGGGCACGAGCGGAACAGGCGGCGCAGGAGGCGGCGCTGGACCGGCAGATCGCCGCCGCCCGACAGGCGGAGCAGGCGGCGGAGGACGCCGCAGCGGCGGCCGAACGCGCTGCCGCCGTCGACGCCGCCCGGGCCAGCAACCTGCGCGACGCGCTGGCGAAGCTCGAGGCCGATCGCAGGGCGGCGGAAGCCAAGGCTCGCGCGGAAGAGGCGGCAGCCGAGCGGCACCGGCAGGATGCCGCCGCCGCGGCGGCGCGCGATCAGGCGGTGGCGCTGGCCGCGCCGGACGGGCCAGGGCTGCCCGGACCCGGTTCGTCGGATACCGGGGCGGGTCTTGCGGTGGCCGGACCGGTCGTCGGCAAAGTGATCCGGGCCTGGGGCGATCCGACCGAGATCGGGCCGGCGGAGGGGATCTCCTACCGCGCGGCGCCGGATGCGCGCGTCGTCGCCCCCTGCCGGGGCAAAGTGGTGTTCGCCGCGCCGTTCCGCAGCTACGGGCTGCTCCTGATCTTGGACTGCGGCGGTGGTTATCACTTTGTTCTGGCAGGGCTGGAGCGGTTTGACGTAGAAGTCGGCGATGCCGTGCAAGTCGGAGAGCCGGTCGGCGTGATGCCTGGTTGGGACCCACGGACGTCGGGCAAGCGCCCGGCGCTTTATGTGGAGTTGCGCCATGACGGTCGACCGGTGGACCCTGCCCCCTGGCTGAAGACTCGATCGCCGCAGGCGCAGGGGCCGCGGGTTGGCGGCTGACGGTATTTTCCCGCAATAGAGCGACGCGTATGCCGGGCGCACCGGCCGGGGAGGCTGCCTCCCCTCGGGCGCATCCGGCCTGAAGGGATGACGAGCTTATGAGATATCGCACCGGCCTGCTCCTCGGCGCCGCCTTCGCGGCGGGTATCGCCGCCGGCCCGGCCTCCGGGCTGCTGGTCCGTGGCCTGCATTCCAGTCTGGGCATTGCCGCGGCAAGCGCCCAGGACGCCAACAGCCGGGCGGAGACGTACCGGCTGCTGACGCTGTTCGGCGACGTGTTCGAGCGGGTCCGCGCTGACTATGTCGAGCCGGTGAGCGATCGCGAGCTGATCGAGAATGCGATCAACGGCATGCTGACCGGGCTTGATCCGCACAGCAGCTACATGAATCCGAAGCAGTGGCAGGACATGCAGGTGCAGACCCGCGGCGAGTTCGGCGGGCTCGGCATCGAGGTCACCGAGGATGGCGGGCTGATCAAGGTGGTGAGCCCGATTGACGACACGCCGGCCTCGCGCGCCGGGATCAAGCCGGGCGACCTGATCACGGCTTTGGACGGTCACACCGTCGAGGGGCTGTCGCTGAACGACGCGGTCGACAAGATGCGCGGCGCGCCGAACACGACGATCACGCTGACGATCAAGCGCCCGGGCGTCGCCGACCCGATCAACCTCAGCCTCACGCGCGAGATCATTCATATCCAGGTCGTGAAGAGTCACCTGGACGGAAATATCGGCTATGTCCGCCTGACCAGTTTCAACGAGGAGACCGATCCCGGCCTGCGCGCGGCGCTCGAGAAGTTCCACAAGGAAGACGGCAACAAGCTACAGGGCATCGTGCTCGACCTGCGCAACAATCCGGGCGGGTTGCTCGACCAGGCGGTCGACGTCGCCAACGACTTCCTCGACCGCGGCGAGATCGTCTCGACCCGGGCGCGACATCCGGAGGACAGCCAGCGCTGGGATGCCAAGCCCGGCGGCGACCTGACGGACGGGCTGCCCCTGGTCGTGCTGATCAACAACGGCTCGGCCTCGGCGAGCGAGATCGTCGCCGGCGCACTGCAGGATCAGCGGCGCGCGGTGCTGGTGGGCGAGCGCAGCTTCGGCAAGGGCTCGGTGCAGACGGTGATCCCGCTGCCGGGCAACGGCGCGATGCGCCTGACCACGGCGCGGTACTACACGCCGTCCGGCCGATCGATCCAGGGTCTCGGCATCGCGCCGGACGTGAAGGTGGCGGAGAGCCGCACGCCGATCCCGCATTTCGGGCCGGAGCGTGAATCCGACCTGAACAACACGATCACCAACGAGGGCGGCACCGACGCCAAGCCGCCGCCGCGCACCGACCTGCCGGTGATGGTGCGCGACGTTCCGGACAAGCCGCCGACGACCTGGCCGAAATTCGATCCGTCCAAGCCCTCGACCGACTTCCAGTTGCAGGAGGCGCTGCAGGTGGTGAAAGCCATGGCGGCGCAGAAGCGCGCGTCGCTGCACTGATCCGGGCGGGCGGCGCGCATGTCCGGCCGGACCGGGCGGGCGCGCCGCCCGGCGGCGTTGCGAGCCCTGGGCTGGTTCTGGCTGGCCCTGGTCCTGATGCTGGGCGGCGGCGCCGTGGCGCTGGCGGTTCTCGGCCCCCCGCGGGCGATGACGGCGCGAGGCGGCACGGCGCCCGCAGGCGCCACAGTTGGCGCAAGGACGCCTGCCCGTCCCGCAACGACGCGTGTGGCGGCGGCTGGGCCAAAGGCGCGGGCGACCCCGGCGGGCGAGCCGGGGGAGGCCAAACCACTGCACGCGACCGCGGCACCGGTGCACGCCGCCGCAGACGGCGCGGCAACGCCGGCCTCGGCTGAGGCGCCGGCATCTTCCACTCCGGCCGGCGGCACGTCCGCGGCGACCACGCCGACATCCGCGCCGGCCGGAGCGGTCGCGGTCGCCGCCGCCCCGGCGGCCGACCGGCGTATCGCCGAGCCCGATCCGCTGTTGCTCGAGGCGAGCGGCGTCAACGGGGCCGAAGTGCCGCGGATTGGCGCCGACGGGCGGATGCCGATGCAGGTCTATGCCGGCGCCTTCGATCGCGCCGACCGGCGGCCGCGGATTGCGATCGTATTAGACGGCGCGGGCCTCTCCGCCGCCTATACGCGCGATGCGATCGAATCGCTGCCGGCGGCCGTCTCGCTCGCCTTCTCGCCCTATGCGGTCGACCCGGGGCGCCTGCTCGAGGCGGCGCGCGCCAAAGGGCACGAGATACTGGTCTCGATCCCGCTGGAGCCGCAAGGCTATCCGCTGAACGACCCCGGCAGCCGCGCGCTGCTGACCGAGGCCGATCCGGCGATCAATCAGCAGAACCTGTTCTGGGCACTCTCCAAAGTGCCGGGCGCCGCGGGCGCCACCGGGGCGCTGGATGGGCTGCTGGGCGAGCGCTATGCCGCCTCCGCGCCCGACTATGACGCGCTGCAGAGCGAGCTGGCGCGACGGGGTCTCTATTACCTCGATCCGAGGCCCGGGCGGCACACGCCCGATCACGTCATCGGCAGCGGCGTCGATCTGCTGCTCGACGTGCCGCCGACGCGGGAGGGCATCGACACACAGCTCGCGAAGCTGGAGCAGATCGCCCGCGAGCGCGGCAGTGCGGTGGGCCTGGGTGGTCCGCTCCGGCCGGTGACGGTTGAGAGCATTGCCGCCTGGTCGGAAGGCGCGGCGTCCCGCGGCATCGTGCTGGCACCGGTCAGTGCGGTGCTGCCGCCGCTGGCCAAGCAGGCTGCCGCCGCGGCGGAAAAGCCATGACCGATCCGGCCGTCCTGCCCTATCGCCCGAATGTCGGTGCGGCGCTGTTCAACCGGCACGGGCGGGTTTTCGTCGCTCGTCGCGCCGATAGCGACCGGCTCGGCGCCTCGCCAACGGCCGAGGGCCAGCCCGGCGCGTGGCAGATGCCGCAGGGAGGAATCGATCCGAAGGAGGATCCGCGCAAGGCGGTGCTGCGTGAGCTGCGCGAGGAGATCGGCACGGACCGGGCGAGCATTCTCGGCGAGCATCCCGAGTGGCTGACCTATGACCTGCCACCCGAGCTGGTCGGGCACGCGCTGGGCGGCCGCTATCGCGGGCAACGGCAGCGTTGGTTCGCGCTGCGGTTCGAGGGCACGGATTCCGATATCCGTCTCGATGCTGACGCACATCCCGAGTTCGACGCCTGGCGCTGGGTCGATCTCGCAGAGCTGCCCGGTCTCGCAGTGTCGTTCAAGCGCCCGATTTACCAGACGATCGCCCGCGCCTTCGCCATCTACGCGCTCGGCTGAAGTCATCAGCGTCCGCGGCCGTCATGCGAAGCACGCCTTCTCGGGCCGGCACGGTCATTTCCTGGCGGCATCGGCGCTGCGCAGGCTTTCCTCGACCCGGCGGCCGGGCGAGCGCCGAAAATCGTCGGTTCAGCCCGTCGTCAGCATGATCTTGCCGATGTGCCGGCCGCTTTCCATGAGCGCGTGCGCCGCCGCCGCCTCTCGCAGCGGGAAGACGTCCTGGATCACCGGCCGGCAGCGTCCGGCATCCAGCACTGGCCAGACCCGTTCGCGCAGCGCCGCCGCGATCGCGCCTTTCTGCACCGTGGTGCGCGGACGCATGGTCGAGCCGGTGACGTACAGGCGCCGCAGCATGATCGGCATCAGGTCGGCGTTTTCGAGCCTGGATCCCTGCATGAAGGCGATCAGGATCAGTCGCCCGTCCATCGCCAGGCAGCGCAGATTGCGCGTGAAATACGGGGCACCGACCATGTCGAGGACCACGTCGACGCCCAGGCCACCGGTCAGGTCGCGCACGCTCTCGACGAAATCGGCGTCGCGATAGTTGATCGCGGCGGCGGCGCCGAGCCCGAGGCAGGCGTCGCATTTTTCGCGGCTGCCGCAGGTCGTGTAGACGGTGGCGCCGAACTCGTGCGCGAGCTGGATCGCGGTGATGCCGATGCCGCCGCTGCCGCCGTGCACCAGCACCCGCTCGCCAGGAGCGAGCCGCCCGGCCTGGAAAAGGTTGGCCCAGACCGTGAAGTGGGTTTCCGGGAGGGCGGCGGCGGCGACCACGTCGTAGCCGGCCGGCCAGGGCAGGCATTGCGGCGCCGGCGCGACACAATATTCGGCGTAGCCGCCGCCATTGACCAGGGCGCAGACGCGGCTTCCCTCCGGCCAAGCCTGTGCCTCGGGGCCGCTCGCGACCACCTCGCCTGCCACCTCCAGCCCGATGATCGGGCTCGCCCCTGGCGGCGGCGGATACAGGCCCTGGCGCTGCATCACGTCGGGCCTGTTGACGCCCGCCGCCTGCACCCGGATCAGCACCTCGTCCGGCTTCGGCACCGGGACGGGCATCGTCGACGGGCCTAGCACCTCGGGCCCGCCGGGCGACGACGCAGTCATTGCGGTCATGGTTGCGGGAATGCTCATGTCCCCTCCCCGGCGGCCGCACCGACGGGCGCCACCGCCTCGCCGACGAGCCGCGCCGTCGCCGCCCAGACCCGCGCCCGCAGCGCCCGGTCCTGCGCCAGGGGGTTGGTCGGAACCTGTCGCCGGCGCTTGAAGTAGCGGCCGCTGACGGTCGCGAGGTCCGGCGCCAGCGCGACGTACAGCGGCGTATCGGCGCCTTGCCGCGGGCTCAGCATGAACGGCCGGCCGAGACGCCAGGCCAGGGTACCGAAGGGCAGATGGCGAGCGATCTCGGTCGCGACCAGGCCGGGATGCACCACGTTGCAGGTGACGCCGGTGCCGGCCAGTTGTTCGGCCCAGTCGAGACTCGCCATCATCAGCGCAAGCTTCGACTGGCCATAAGCCCGCATCACACCCCAGCCTCGGGCGCCTTCCAGATCATCGGGATCGATGCGGGCATGATCGGAGGCAGTGGAGCCGATATTGACCACCCGGGCCGGTGCAGCCGCCTCGAGCGCGGGCAGCAGGGCGCGGGTCAGGACGAACGGGGCGAGATGGTTGACCGCCAGCACCAGCTCATGCCCTTCCGCGGTCAGGATCCGACGCGGCGCGATCAGCCCGGCATTGTTGACCAGCAGGGTGATGCGCGAATGGCGGGCGGCGATTGCCGCGGCGGCCGCGCGAGCCGCGGCGAGCAGAGAGAGGTCGGCGGTCACGATCTCCGGCTCGGCGCCGGCGACCTGGGCGCCGAGCCAGGCGCGGGTCGCCGCGGCCCGCGCCGGATCGCGCGCGATCATGACCAGATGCAGGCCGGCCCGCGCCAGGCCCAGCGCGATCCAGCGGCCGATCCCGGAACTCCCTCCGGTCAGTACGGCAACCCCACGATCCTGTCGCGCAGAGGCGTCCACGGAGGCGTTACCTAGCCCCTGCCCGATCCGCGTCAAGCCTGCACCGGCCGCACGGTCCGCGCGGTGCGGCGCTCAGCCGAGCCACTCGGGGTTCTTCACCGTGCCATCGAAATGGTCCGAGTTCTTGTACTTCTCGTGCGCTCCGGACTGTGATGCCTGCGCCGTGCGCGCCAGCAGCGCGTCGCGCTCGGCGGGCGAGAACGGCCGGAAATCGCGCAGTACGTCGAGCGCCTGCTGCAGGATCGGCATCGAATCGATGCCGGTGATGGTGACGCTGGTGGGCAGGCTCATCGTGTAGCGCAGCGCTTCCGGCGCGCTGACGGTGCCGCTGTCGAGAATGAACGGATCGCCCATCGGCTTCATGCCGAGCACGCCGATGTCGTGCTGCAGCAGCAGCGGCAGGACGATCCGCTCGAACCCGTCGTCGCGATGCGCGTCCATGACGTTCAGCGGCATCTGCACCGCATCCGGCGTCCAGCCGTGCCGCAGCGCGCTTTCCAGCATCGCCGTGTGGATCGCTCCCGATTTGTGGCCGGTGAAGCCGAGGAACCGCGTCTTGCCCTGCTCGCGCGCGCGCAGCAATGCGTCATAGCAGCCGGCGCTGAACACTCGATCGGGATCGTCGGCGTGGATCACCTCGTGGATCTGCAGCAGGTCGACATGGTCGGTGCGCAGCCGGCGCAGGCTCTCCTCGATCTGCCGCGTCGCCGCCTCGGCGGTGCGGCCATCGATCTTGGTCATGAGGAAGACCTGGTCACGGCGGCGGCCTGCCAGTGCCTCACCCATCCGGCGTTCGCTCTCGCCCTCGGCATAGTCCCAGCAATTGTCGAAGAAGGTAATGCCGTGATCGATCGCAGCGTGCATGATCCGGGCGGCCTCCGCCGGCTCCGGACGGCTCAGATGGAAGCCGCCGAGCCCGAGGATCGAAACCGGTTCGCCGGAGCGGCCAAGACGGCGGTGTTGCATCGGCGTCTTCCTCCTTCAGGCCCGCAGCACCCTGAGCGCCGCGCAAGCCGCGCCATAGCCATTATCGATGTTCACCGTCACGATTCCCGGCGCGCAGCTTGCCAGGATGGCATGCAGCGCAGCATGGCCGCCGGCCGCGACGCCGTAGCCGACCGAGGTCGGCACCGCGATCACGCAGCCCGGCAGCAGCCCCGCCACGACGCTCGGCAACGCCGCATCCATGCCGGCCGCGACGATCACCACGCGCATCGGCCGCAATTCCTCGATACGCGCCATCAGCCGCCATAGTCCGGCGACGCCGATATCCGCCGCCTCGATCGCCGGCACACCGGAGAAGCGCAGCGTGCGCAGCGCCTCGCGCGCCACCGGCAGATCGGACGTGCCGGCGCAGATCACCGCCACCTGCGTCGGCCCGCCGAGCGTCGCCGGCGTACCCCAGAACGCGGTGCAGGACAGCGGATCGTAATCCAGATGTGCCCGCTGCGCCGCGGGCAATGCTGCATGTCGCGCCGCATCCAGTCGTGTCAGCAGCAGCGTCGCGTCCCGCGCCGCCGCCTGGTCCAGAATGGCCGCGATTTGCGCCGGGGTCTTGCCGGCCGCGTACACTGCCTCGCCGAAGCCCAGCCGCTCGGCACGCTGATAATCGAGGACGAAATCCCCGTCGGTCATCTGCGTCTCGCGCCCGCGATCACGCCCGGCCCGGCACCAGCCGCCGCAGGAATGCGCTGCCGCTGCGATAGGCTGCGAAACTCACCGGGTGCGGCAGGCCCGCTTCATGCAGCAGCGGCGCAAGCTGCGCTCCGAGACCGGCGCGTCGCTCGTCGCCGAGCCCGGCCAGTGTCGCCGCATCCAGCTCGACCACAACGCCGTTGCCGCGCACGCGACAGCGCACGGTGCGCGGCCGCAGCTCCGCCGTCAGCAGCGTCTCGACCCGATGCACCGCCGCCAGCACCGGAGGTTCGATTGCGATGCCAGTCTCGATCCGGCTGGACAGGCAGGGCGCGGCAGGCAGCGCGGCGATCTCCCCGAGATCGAGCCGTGCGGCAATGGCGCGGACGCCGTTTTTGTCAATGCCGGCCTCGACGAAGGGATGTCGCACCCCGTGATCGCGGGCCGCGCCGAGGCCCGGGCGATATTCGCCGAGATCGTCGAGATTGGTGCCGGAGACGATCGGTGCCGTCGCGCGCGCCGCGATCGCGGCATAGAGATGGGTCTTGCAGAAGAAGCAGCGATCCACCGGATTGCGCCGGTACGCCGGGTCGCCGAACTCGCCGGCATCGAACACGTCCAGCATCCAGCCCTGGGCCGCGGCCAACGCCCGGGTGCGGGCGGTCGCCTCCGGCGGCACCGCCGGCGAGACGGCGTGATACATCCGCGCCGCATCACCCAGAACGCCACGCGCGACGGCCGCAAGCGTCAGGCTGTCGACGCCGCCGCTTACCGCGACCGCCACCCGCCGCATGCCACGCAGCACCGCCTCGAGGCGTGGGGTCGGATCATCGCCCATGCTCAATCCCATTCCCCCGCCTCGTCACCCTGATCGAGGGCATGTTCCACCGCCCGCCGCAACCGCGCCCGCTCGGCCTGGCCGGCGGCGTCGCCGAGGTCGTCTGCCTCGGCCTTGCAGGTCACGCCACCCGGCCGTCGCACCTGCTTGACCCGCACGGCGCGGCCATGCACCCAGACCTCGGTCGCGCGGCGCGGCAGCGTGACACCGCTCACGGTATGCAGGCGCAGGCCGATTGTCGTGGTCTCACGGAAGCAAGCCTCCGTGACCGCGGCGATCGAAGCAGGCTGGGCCAGCAATTGCACGTGCACTGCCAGCCGGCCCTTTTTGCCATAGGCCGGCATCTGCAGCACGTCATGCACACCGGTTATCGCACGCAGACGCTCCAGCCCGGCTGCCAGATCCTCTGGGCTCTGATCGTCCACTTCGAAGCCGATCACCGCCAGCTCGCGATGGCCGACGGCGGTATCGGACGCCGTCGTGTCGAGCACCAGCGCACGCAGGCAGTTCGCGATCCCAGGCAGACGGCGCGTGCCGAATCCGGTGCCGCTCGCGACGATCCGCCCGGCGCGCGGCGCCGGCAGGGCGTCCGTGACGAGGTGGCGGATGATCGCCGCGCCGGTCGGGGTGACGCGCTCGCCGGCGATGCCGTCATCGAACACGGGCAGGCCCTGCAGCAATCGGGCCGTGGCCGGGGTCGGCACCGGCATGATGCCGTGGGCGGTGGCGACACGTCCGCTGCCCAGCGGCAGCGGCGCCGTGCTCCAGCGTGCCGGCTCGAGCGCCGCGATCAGCCAGGCGGCGCCGACGATGTCGGCGACCGAGTCCGCCGCCCCGATCTCGTGAAACGTCACCGCCTCCGGCTCCACCCCGTGCACGCGCGCCTCGGCCTCGGCCAGCAGGCCGAAAATCCCGACCGCGTGCAGCTTCACCGGTTCGGGCAAGGCGCAGGCAGCGATGCGGGCGCGAATGTCGCGCCAGGCCGTGTGGGGGTGACCGTGGCCGAGCGCCCCGGGCTCCTCTTGGAGCCCGAAGCGGAGCCCGGTCAGCGTCTCCTCGCGCTGACGCAGCACATGGCACGGCGCGCCGGCCAGCGCCGCGGCGGCCTCCAGAGTGGCTCCCTCGTGCTCTGGAAAAGCGTCGAGCAGTGCGGCGATGAACATGTCGCCGGCAATGCCGCCCAGCGGGTCGAGATGGATGTGCCGCATGCAGCCGGACCCTCCGGGCGGAACGATGCTAGGGCGAGCGGACCGCGCGGCCCGCGCCGGCCGTCCCATGGCCGTGCCGGCGTGAGCCAGGTCGCGACGGGAGAAGCACAGCGCCGCCGCATCACGCGCGCGCCGGCCGCGGGTTCCGTCACGACCGGGCGAGACCGGGAGACCGCCGACGCTGTGACCGCCCTCACAGCGCTGCCGCGGCCGCGGCCGCATGATGCGCGTGGCCAAGGCAGAGGCCAAGCGATGGCCAACGGTGCAGCGGAGAGCGTGTCGTGGACGATCTCAGGCTTCATTGCAGGCATGGTGCCGATTTCAGCGCGCCTCAGACCGAGGGCGAGGAGACACGCCGCCCGCTGCCCCTGATCTGCCTTCTGGCCGGTGCCTTCCTCGCCGCGTGGCTATCCGGCGGTTTTGATCGGCATATGGCGCCGGCGGCGGCTTCTCCGCCGCCGGCGGCCCATTTGCCCAATTTCTGAGTCGCATCAGCCGCCGCCCGGCGGCCCTTCGGTCACGAACCCGAGCACCCGGCTCGTCACATTCAATCCGAGCGTCTCGCGCGCCGCCGGATCGCCGGCAGCAAGCAATAGCCCGGCCAGGCCGGCCGCCCCGGCGAGGCGGGTGGCGATCGCCTCCGCCGCCAGCATCTCGACGGCCGCCGCGGCGGCGGCGTCGGGCAGCGCGATGAAGAAGGCGGAGGCGCGGTCCAGCTCCTGCCAGGCGAGCAGGCTCGGCGTGCCACAGGCGAGCGGGCCCATCCCGGTGTCGAATGGTCCGGGCAACGCGGTCAATTCGCCGGCCTCGGCGCTGGCCAGCAGGCAGGCAGCCCCCTCCGGCTCGACCACCACCAGCGCCGGCGCCGGATTCCACGCGGCGCGGAGCTGCACCGAGACTGCGGCGGCGATTCCGCCCACCCCGGCCTGGACAAACACGTGCGTCGGCGGTGCGCCGGTCCATTGCTCGGCCGCCTCTGCCGCCATCACTCGCGCGCCCTGCATCACCGCCCGGGGCGGTTCGGTCATGCCCGGCCAGGACGAGTCCGGCACGAGCAGCCAACCCGGGCGACGCGCCGCCTCCGCCGCCGCGTGCGTTGCCTCGTCATAGCTGCCGGAGATTCGCTGCAGCGCCGCACCCTGGGCGGCGATTGCGGCGGCGGCGACGGGCGCGATCCCGTCCGGAACGAACACGGTGCAGGCGACGCCGAAGCGCCGCGCTACCCAGGCGACGGCACGGCCGTGATTGCCAGCGCTGGCGCAGCAGAGCGTGATCGCCCGAAGTGCCGCCGCATGCCGGCCGGAGGCCAATTCCTCCGCGCTGGCGGCGGCGGCGACGCCAGCGCGGGCGAGCGCCGTGCGCAGCGCCTCCGCCACCGCATGGCAGGCACCGAGCGCCTTCGCCGTGCCAAGTCCGAACCGCGCCGTCTCGTCCTTCAGCCGCAGCGCGCCGATGCCGAGCCGGTCCGCGAGGTGCGGCAGCTCGCGCAGCGGCGTTGCCGCGTAGCCGGGCCAGGCGGCGATCTCCGCGCGGGCACGGCGGAAGCCGCCTGGCGGCAACACGGCCAGCGCCGGGATGCCGGCGCGCGGATTGGCCAACACGCGGAAGGGGAGCGGCGGCAGCACGCCGCGATAATGACGCAATTCCGCCCTGCTCCTCCAGCATGCATGGCTCATGGTGACAGCGTCGCTGCCCGCGCCCGGCGCACGCGAAGCCGACACCCGGGCGATCCGGACCGCGACCGTCGCCGCAAATATGGTGGTACCGGGCGTCGACCAGGGGGACAGAGTGGTTTCGTTGCAGTCCAGCCATCCGGCGGCATGAAACAATACCTGCCGCGCCGCAGCGCGATTGCGCATCCGCCCGGGCGGCCCCATGAATGACAGTGAAGCGCGGGTGTCTTGGCACCGGCGCCGTCTCTGTTGCCGGGCACAGACGCGATGACAAGCCTGCCGAGCAGCAACGGCCTGGCCACTGCCGGCATCGCCGCGCGCCGGTCCTTCGCGCGCGTCGAGCGCGCCCGACGGGCCTTCGGCTCGATCGTGCTGCACGCGCCGCAGACCCTGCGGGCGCTGGTCCGGGCCGACGAGATCTGGCTCGTGGCACTGGCCGCGGCGGTCGGCATCGCCGCCGGACTGAGCGTCGTCGCGATGAACACCTCGGTGCAGATCGCGCATCAGATTCTCTATGCGATGCAGCCGGGCGAGCGCCTCTCGTCCATGGTGCAGGTGGATCGCTGGCGGGCGCTGGTGATCCCCACGACCGGCGGCCTGCTGCTCGGCGCCGCCGGCATCTTCGCGGTGCGCTGGTTCAACCAGCGCGTCATCGACCCGATCGAGGCCAACGCCCTCTATGGCGGGCAGATGTCGCTGCGCGACAGTCTCTGGGTGGTGGCGCAGACCATGATGTCGAATGGCGCCGGCGCCTCGGTCGGGCTGGAGGCCGGCTATACCCAGATCGGCTCGGCACTCGCCTCCAAGCTCGGCCGCGCCTTCCGGGTCCGCCGTAACGATCTGCGCCTGCTGGTCGGCTGCGGCGCCGCCGGGGCGATCGCCGCCGCCTTCAACGCGCCGCTCACCGGCGCCTTCTACGGCTTCGAACTGATCATCGGCACCTACACGCTCGCGACCCTCGCCCCGGTCGTGGTCGCCGCGATCTGCGCCGTGTCCGTGATGCGGCTGCTGACCGGCGGCATCGAGGAGATCGCGATCCGCGCCCCGCTCTCGATCGAGCTGGTCGACTACGTCCCGATCCTGGCACTCGGCATGATCTGCGCCCTGGCCGGCATCGCCATCATGCGCGGCGCCACGCTGACCGAACAGATCTTTCGCCGCAGCGGGGTGCCGAACTGGCTGCGGCCGGCGGTCGGCGGACTGTTCATCGGCACGTTGGCGCTGATCTCGCCACAGGTGCTCTCGTCGGGCCACGGCGCGGTGCGAATCGTCTTCAACGCACCCTACGCGCTGCCGCACGTGGCACTGCTGATCCTGCTCAAGGCGACGGCCTCGTCGGTCTCGATCGGCTCAGGATTCCGCGGCGGTCTGTTCTTCGCCTCGCTGTTCCTGGGGGCGCTGGTCGGCAAGCTGTTCGGCGGTGTGCTCGGGCTGGTCACGGTCACGCAGGCGCTGCCGCCGGTGGTGACCACGCTGGTCGGCATGAGTGGGCTCGCCGTCGCCGTGGTCGGCGGGCCGCTGACCATGACCTTCCTCGCGCTGGAGACGACCGGCAGCCTGCCGCTGACCGTCGCGGTGCTCGCCGCGGCGGTGGTCTCGGCGCTGACCGTGCGGCGGACCTTCGGCTACTCCTTCGCCACCTGGCGCTTCCATCTGCGCGGCGAGGCGATCCGCAGCGCGGTCGATATCGGCTGGATGCGCAACCTGACGGTCGGGCGGATGATGCGGCGCGAGTTCCGCACCGTGCGCGCCGACATGACCATGGCCGCGTTCCGCCGCGAATTCGCCCTCGGCGCGCTGACCCGGGTCGTCACCGTGGACGAGAAGGATCGCTACGCCGGCATTGCCTTCGTCGCCGAGGCGCACGCCGCCGGCGAGGAGATCGGCCGGATCTCGGACTTGCTGCACTATCGCAAGACGGTGCTGTTGCCGCAGATGACGATCAAAGAGGCGATCGCCATGTTCGAGAATGCGGAAAGCGACGCGCTCGCGGTGGTGGACAGCGCCGAGACGCTCCGACCGATCGGCCTCTTGACCGAACAATACGCCCTGCGCCGCTACAGCGAGGAGTTGGAGCGCCGGCGGCGCGAACTGTCCGGCGAATAGCGCGGGGCGCCCGAGGGAGGCGCGGCGGGCGAGCCGCGCCGGGAAGCCGGACCCGAGTTTCGCCCGCGACCGGCGCGCCGCTCGCGGGCGGCGTTCCCAGCCTCGTCCTGGCCTACGCGCCGGGCGTCTGCCAGAGCCGGACGAAATCACGCAGACCGGCAATCTCCAGATCGGAGACGGCCCAGAAGACCATGCCGCCCTCGCTCCAGCGCACGAAATTATAGCCGCGCCGGCTGCCGGAGCGTTCCGGCGCGCTGCCCGGCCAGACGAACACGTCGATCACGTGCCGGGCGCGGCCATAGATCAGGACGGCGACCGGCCGGCCCGCCACATAATCGAGCCGGCCGCCGATCAGGGGAAATCCCTGCCGGGCGAAATCGCGCACCGGCGGCGCGAAATCCAGCCGCCCGTCGAACCACGGCTTGACCGTGTGCTGATCGGTCGACAGGACGTCGGTGAGGTGGCCGGGCTGCAAGGCGCGCAGGTGATCGTCGACGATCAGCCTCGCCATGTCGGGACCGCGCGGCAGGATCAGCAGGAAGGCGAGCGCCGCCGCCAGCGCGAAACCGGCACCGAACGGCACCGCGGAGCGCAGCCGGCGGTGCCAGACCGTAGTTGGGTTCGGCGCTTGCAGCGGCGCCGTCGAACCCGACGCGGCAAGCTGCGCCGCGACGGCAGCTTGCAGCCGTGCCGGCGCACGGTGATAGGTCGCCTCCGCCCGCAGCCGCAGCGAGAGATCGGCGAGCCGTTGCTGCAGAAGAAGGCATTCCGGGCAGCCCGGCACATGCGCCGCCAGCTCCGCCGCGCGCGCCGGATCAAGCTCGCCGTCGAGATCCGCCTGAATCAGCGGCCCCATCTTCCCGGCATGGGATTCGCTCATTTCCCGCCTCCGGACAACCCGGCGTCCCGGCCGGCCCGCAGCAGTGCCTGCCGGGCGCGCCACAGCCGCGACATCACCGTGCCGATCGGCACGCCGGTGATGCGGCCGATCTCCCGATACGACATCTCCTCAAGCTCCCGCAGCACCAGGCATTCGCGCAGCTCGATCGGCAGCGCCTGCAGGGCACGGTCGAGCAGGCAGGCCTGTTCGCGCCGCGCAAGCGCGGCTTCCGGATCGGCGGCCGGATCGATCAGCGTCGGCGCTTCGGACAGCCCGCCATCCGTCGTTTCCGCCTCGATCGGGGTCTCCGCCTGCCGGACTCGTGTGGCCAGCGCGTCGTAGGCGGCATTGCGCACGATGCGCAGCACCCAGGCGCGCGCGTCGCCGCCCCGATAGGTCTCGAAGTGGCCGAGCGCGCGGACAATCGCCTCCTGCACCACGTCCTCGCCCAGCACGGGATCACGCAGCAGCCAGCGCGCCAGATTGTAGGCGGCATCGAGATGCGGCAGCACGATCTCTTCGAAGCGCGACGCCTGTGTCACCTGACAGCCCGTCAGCCGCTCTCGCGTCAGCCGCCGCATGCCGGCGGCCCCCCGATTGCCGGGGGCGGCCCGCCGGCAGTCGGTCTCATCGCACGATCACGACGCCCTGCATGTGTGGATGCAGCGAACAGAAATAGCGATACGTGCCGGGCCGGCGGAACGTGTACGCGTAATGATCCCCGGTGTCGAGCGGCGGCGATCGGAAGGCGGGCGGCGCGGCATCATTGCGCACCGTGTGCGGAATGTCGTCGCGGTTGGTCCAGGTCACGCGGGTTCCGACTGCGACGGTAAGCTGTGCGGGCAGGAAGGTGAAGTTGTCGATCGTGACTGCCGCATCACGATCGGCTGCTGCCACCGGAATCAACGCCGCGCTCAGCAGCAAGGCGAAGGCGAGCAATATGCGCCGGATCAACGTTCCCTCCCTCATGCCCCGAGCGGTGTGTCGATCACCGCGAGTGACGCCCCGCCATGCACCGAGGCAACCCGGGTGATGCCGAGCGTGGAGCGCAGCCGACCCGCCGGCAGCGTCTTGATCGGTCCGGGTCCGGCCGGGCTGCCGGGCGGCGATTGCGGAAACGCGGTCGAGCGCGCGGTGTGGAAGGCGACGTGGCCCTCCACCTTCTGCATGATCTGGTGGATGTGACCATTCAGCACCGTCACCGAGCCGAAGCGCCGCAGTTGCGTCAGCGCCTGCTCCGCGTCCTCGGTCCCCCAGCCCCAATCCGCGTAGACGGTCCAGAGTGGCATGTGGGCGAAGACGACGATCGGCTGGCTGGCCGGACGGCCGCGCAGATCGGCGGCGAGCCAGGCGAGCTGGGCCGGACCGAGACTGCCGAGCCCGCCGGCCTTCAGGTTCTGCACGTTGTTCAGCGCGACGAAGTGCACGCCCTGCTGGTCGAAGCTGTACCAGCCGCCCGACTGCGCCTTCGGCATGAACCGCGCGAAGAAATTCGCCCCGTCATCCTGCAGCACATCGTGCTCGCCGGGCACGTAATGCGTGTCGAGCCGCGCGCCGCGGATGATCTCCGCCGCGGTATCGAACTGCGCGTCGCGCGAGAGGTGGCTGACGTCGCCGGTATGGATCATCAGCGCCGCATCGGCGGCCTCGCGCCGCGCCAGCGCGATCGCGGCGGCCAGTGTGGCGGGCGTGTCGTGGTTCGGCGGCTTGGCGAAGCCGATATGGCTGTCGCTGATCTGCACGAATCGCAGCGCGCGCGTGTCCGCCTCGTCCGTGGTCTGCGCCGCCGCATCGACGATCAGCCGCGATCGCGGCACGCCGCCGGTGACGGTCCAGACCGCCGCGGCGCCCGTCCAGAGCATGCATTTCAGTGCGCCGCGACGCGTGGCACCTGGCTCGTCCGCTGTTCCGGTCGCGACAGCGGTCGCCGACAATTCAGTCATGGGTACTTCTCCTGTTGGCCGCGCCGGAAGGACTGCTTCGCAGGCCGATTTATTCGCGGGCGCCGGTCGGGTCGCCGGACGGTTCACGGAATGGTGTCGATGCACTGGCCCTGGCGTGCCCGTCCGGCACGACGATGCGTCGCAGCCATCGATGGTCACGGACTGAAACTGTCGGGCGGTCCGGAGAGGGATGGATCCGGCGCGGGCACCGTGACCGCCGCGGTTCCGGCGCAGCCGGCAAGCAGGAGAGCGAGCGAAAGCCCCAGCAGAAGCGAGCGCATGGCGAGATGAACTCCGGTCGTGGGTTGCGGCAAAGGCCGGACGGCGGAGGCCGTCAGCCGCGAGACCGGCACGCGCGCCGCTTTATTCTTGCGAACTGGCTTGCGGAATAATCAACGCTGCCACGCGTCGATCGGTCGGGGCGCCGTCGACCGGCCCCGGGAGAATGACGATGCGTACGCTGATCCGAGTCCTGTTCGCCGCCGCCGCATTCCTGGCGGTCGCTGCCTGCCAGAATGCCGCGCCGTCCGGTGCGTCATCCGGCTGGGGCAGCACCTTCCACGGCACGGGAAGCGGTGGAGGCGGTGGCGGCGGCGGCGGGGGTGGCGGCGGCTACTGACGCAGGCCTCGTGTCATGCTTCCGGCACGTCGCGTTCCAGCTCGTCGAGCCAGATGCGCGCATTGCCGTCCGACGGTGCGCGCCAGTCGCCGCGCGGCGACAGCGCGCCGCCGGCTGCGACCTTCGGGCCGTTCGGCATCGCCGAGCGCTTGAACTGGCTGAAGCCGAAGAAACGCTGCAGGAACACGCCAAGCCAGAGCCGGATCTGCGCCAGCGTGTAGGCACGGCGGCGATCCTCGGGGAAGCCCGGCGGCCAATCGCCCGCAGCCGCGTCGCTCCAGGCGTGCTGCGCCAGGAAGGCGATCTTCGACGGGCGGAAGCCGAAACGCAGCGTGTAGTACAGATTGAAATCCTGCAGCTCGTATGGCCCGACCTTCGCCTCCGTGCTCTGCGGCGTCTCACCGGCCGCGACCGGCACCAGTTCCGGCGAGATCTCGGTGGCGAGGATTGCGCCGAGCACGTCGCCGACCTCGCGGTCGAACTGGCCTGACGCGATCACCCAGCGGATCAGGTGCTGGATCAGCGTCTTCGGCACGCCGGCATTGACGTTGTAGTGCGACATCTGGTCGCCGACGCCATAGGTGCACCAGCCGAGCGCCAGTTCCGACAGATCGCCGGTGCCGATCACCAGGCCGCCATGCTGGTTGGCGATGCGGAACAGGTAATCGGTGCGCAGCCCGGCCTGCACGTTCTCGAACGTCACGTCGTACACGGGCTCGCCGCGCGCGAACGGGTGATCGAGGTCGGCCAGCATGCGCGAGGCGGCGGGGCGTATGTCGAGCTCCCGATGCGCGACGCCGAGAGCGCGCATCAACCGCAGCGCATTGGCTTTGGTGAGTTCGCCGGTGGCGAATCCCGGCAAGGTGTAGGCGAGGATGTTGCTGCGCGGCAGGCCGAGCCGGTCGAAGGTGCGGGCGCAGACGATCAGTGCCTGGGTGGAATCGAGCCCGCCCGAGACACCGATCACGACGCGCTCGGTCGCGGTCGCCTGCAGCCGCTGCTGCAGCGCCGCGACCTGGATGTTGTATGCCTCGAAACAGTCGAGGTTGAGGCGCTCGGGATCGGCCGGCACGAAGGGAAAACGCTCCAGCGGCCGCGCCAGGCCGAGATCGGTGATGGGCGGGTCGAGCCGGAAGCTGATGCGCCGGAACCGCCCGACCCGGTCGGCATACCGCCGCCGGTTGTCCTCGAAACTCCCCATGCGGGCGCGCTCCTGGCGCAGGAGATCGAGGTCGATATCGGCGATGGCGATCGACTCGCCGGCGGGGAAGCGCTCGGTCTCGGCCAGCGCCACGCCGTTCTCGAAGATCGAGGCCTGGCCGTCCCAGGCGAGGTCGGTGGTCGATTCTCCCGCCCCGGCCGCAGCGTAGAGGTAGGCAGCGAGGCACCGCACCGACTGCGATTGGCAGAGCAGGCGGCGCGTCTCCGCCTTGCCGATGGTGATCGGGCTGCCGGAGATGTTGACCAATACCGTCGCGCCCGCCAGCGCCGCCTCGGCGCTGGGGGCAATCGGTATCCAGACATCCTCGCAGATCTCCGTATGGATCACGAGGTCAGGCAGGTCCTCTGCGGCGAACAGCAGGTCCGGACCGAACGGCGCGGTCGCGCCCGCGACGGTGATCGTCTCGCCCTCGGTGCCGTCGCCGGACGCAAAATGCCGGCGCTCGTAGAACTCACGGTAGTTCGGCAGATGCACTTTCGGCACCACGCCGAGCAGCCGGCCGCGGTGCAGCACCGCGGCCGCATTGTACAGCCGGCCGCGATGGCGGAGCGGCCCGCCGAAGATCAGTACCGGCAACAGCGCGCGCGAGGCGTCGATCATGCCGCGAAGCGCCTGCTCCACCCCATCGAGCAGGGCGTCCTGCTGCAGCAGATCCTCGATCGCGTAGCCGGACAGCGCCAGTTCGGGCAGCACTGCGACAGCCGCGCCGCGTGCGTCGCAGGCACGCGCGACCGCCAGCAGCGCGTCGGCATTGGCCAGCGGATCGGCGACCCAGCTGGACGCGGTGCCGGCGGCGACCCGGGCAAAGCCGTGGCGATAAAGCGAGCGGAAGGTCATCGGCGACGGCTCCTGCTGGTCCGAAGATGGGGGCCCGATCCCGCCGACGGCAAGGCCGGGGCGCGGCTGCCTGTTGCGCGCTACGCCCCGTCGCCGGCTATGGCAGAACGGTGCCGCATCGTACATAGTCTGCAACAAGCGGCGAGCGGGCGACCGCAGCCGCGCGGAGCACGGCCATGCCGCCGATTGCTGCCTCCTGTTGCTGCGATGTCATCGTCATCGGGGCCGGTCCCGCAGGGACCGCGGCCGCTAGCGTCCTGGCCCGAGCCGGGCGGCAGACGCTGATATTGGCGAGGACGGGTCAGGAGCGGCCCCGTCCGCGGGAGACGGCGCCCGTCGCGCTCGCGTCCCTGCTCGCCGCGATCGGGGTTGCCGGCACTGATCTTGCCCGCTTTGCGCAGCCCTGCCCGTGGCGCGGCGAGGATGCGCATCCGGCCTGCCTGCAAATCGATCGGGCGGGACTGTCGGTCGCGCTGCTTGCGGCCGCGAAGCGCGCCGGAGCCCTGGTGATCCCGGCGCGGGCCAGCGCGATCCGATTCGAGACCGCGCAGGATCCAGTTCACGTCACTCTCGAAGACGGCCGTGTGCTCGCCGCAGCCATGCTTATCGACGCCAGCGGCGCGCGCCAGGTGATACGGCGGGCTCTGCGCCTGCATCGTCGCCGGCTGTCGCCGCCGCTTCTCGCCTGGCGCGGGGAGGTGGCAGCGGCGCTGGAGGGCGCGCGGTTCGAGACCTTGTCGGATGGCTGGCTGTTTCTCGCCGGCGCCGACGGACGCACCAGTTGGACCAGCCTGCGGCACAGCGCCGGACCGGCGCCGGTGGAAGGACGGGACATTCTGCCGCCGACCGCCTGGGATGTCGGATGGTATCTGGTGCGGCCCGTGGCCGGGCCCGACTGGCGGCTGGCGGGCGAGGCCGGCGGCCGACTGGACCCGGCCTGGGGCCAGGGCCTGTGCTTCGCGGTCGCCTCCGGCATCGCCGCCGCGCGCAGCAGCTTAGCCACCCAGGCGACCCCGGCCGCGGCGGCGCTGCTCGCCGCTACCTATGACGGCTGGTTTGCCGACCGGCTGCTCGAGGCCGCCGCGACGCTGCGCACGCGCTACGCCGCCGCCGGCATTGCGCTTGGGCTGCCACCGCAACAGGCCGGCCGGCCGCTCCGTCGGCGGGAGCAGGCCCATGGCTGACGTCGCGCCCTCGCTGCGGCGGACGCTCGCAGCGCCCGTCGATCTCCTGCGCGGCCTCGATCCGGCCTGGCATGCGCTGTTCCTGCGCGCCGCCGGCCTCGATCTCGGCGCGCCAGATCTCGAGACGGCGCTGCTGCAACCGCGAGCCATCGACCGTACCGTGCCCGGTTTCGACGATTTCGCGCCACAGAGCGACCGCGCGGTCTGGCCGGGCGATCCGGCGCTCAGCCTCGTCTACCACGCGCTCGCGAGCCCCCGGGTGCATCCGACCAACGATGGCGGTCCGGCCGATCCGGCGATCTATCCGGATCTCGCCGTGCTGGAGGCGATTGAGAACTGGATCTGGGGCCACGCCGCTTTCCCGACCCTGCCGCCGGACGCCGTGATCGCGACCTTCGCCTACGAATACCGGAGCGGGGGCGAGACCGCGCACCGGCGGCACGCGGATTTTGCCTATAGCCGCACCGGCGTCGCGCGCATCGGTCAGCGCGAGGCGCAATGGAACGCACCCGCCCGGAGCTGGCAGAGCCTCGCCGATGGCGAGTTCCGCGTCATGCCCGCCCGCTACGCCGCCTTCCTGGCGGTCCCGCGCCGGCGTGCGCCGGATGGGATCGCGGTGATGGGCGACCCGCAGGACGGCGACGCCACCCGACGTTTCCTGCGGCCGCTGACCAAGCTGTTCCCCGGCGCGGTCCATCTCGGCGGCGCGCCGCTCACGGTGCGCGCGCGCGAATTCCACCGCGCCGAGAAGCTGCGGCGCATCTTCGTCGAGACCGGGCTGACGGCGACGGGGAATCTCGCGGCGCCGCCTTATTCGCGCGATTCGGTCAACACGCTCGGCTTCGTCGCGTTGCAGCCGTTGGGCGGATCGGTCCTGCTGGCGCCGGCACCAATGCCGCTCGTCCGGCTCGCCCGGCACGCCGACGGGGCATTCGCCACCTTCCCGGTGCCGCCGCAGCGCAGCCTGCCGATCTTCGACTTCCCGCTGAACCGGCATTTCTCCTCGTTCATGATCATCAGCAACCTGCTGCTGGCCGGAATCGAGGGGGCAGCCGATCTGCTACGCCTCGATCCGCGCATCCGGCCGCGCAACGCGCCGGAATTCGTCAACATGCGCCATCGGGTCGACCGCGACGCGGACGGGCGGCAGGTGCTGACCGACCTGAACAGCCTGCCGGCGCAGGCTTTCACCGACCTGCTGCACGATGGCGGGTTCGACG
The DNA here is from genome assembly GCA_035504175.1 of Acetobacteraceae bacterium. Lineage (GTDB taxonomy): Bacteria > Pseudomonadota > Alphaproteobacteria > Acetobacterales > Acetobacteraceae > DATJSJ01. The sequence continues at coordinate 26,669 of DATJSJ010000139.1, read as the reverse complement.
CGGCGTTGTTCGAGGACGGCACCGCCGACGGCGCGGTGCTGGCGGAGGTGGCCGGCACCGCCCTGCCCGCGAGCCTGCCGGCCTTCTCGATCGTCGCCGTGCCGGATTTCTTTCCCTATGCCGGCCAGAGCGATCTGCAGGACTGGGTGGAGCAGTACCCCAGCCACAATCGCATGGACCAGTTCAAGGAAGGCGGCCCGGCGCCGCTCTCCCAGGGGCGGTTGGCCGCGAACCCGACCACCCCGCATCCGGCCGATCCTGCGCGCTCCGCTTTCGACCGCCATGACGAGACCATGGTTGCCGTGGTCGGGCGGCCCTATGCCGAGGCGGCCGGCCCAACGCGCGCCAGCCGCGGTTCCCTGCATACGACGAGCTGTCTGACCGATGACTGCTCGAACGAGTTCGCGCCGGGCTGGGACATCACCTTCGCCGCCGATGCGGACGGACGGTTCTACGCCACCTTCGGGCTGGGCTCGCCGTTCCTGGAGGACGTGAAGCTCTGCGCGGCGGCGAATGCCTACTGGCCGGCCGCCTCGCCGGATGCCGGTCGCACCTTCCATCGCAGCCCGACGGCGATTCCGATGATGGACGCGGAACTCGGCTACCATCGGCTGCATCCCGACTGCCCGGAACCGGCGCGCGCGACCGGCGGCACGCTCGGCTGGGACGGCGAGCAGGGGCCGTTCATCGAGACCGGCACGGATTCCGCGGGCCGCGCGTGGAGCATGGTCAACTACGCCGACATCATGCGGTCCGATTACGTCAGCAATGCCGAGGCTGGACACGTCACCGCCCGCGCACTGCGCGATCTCGATAGCGACGAGTTGATCGCGCGCATGGACTGCCTGCGGGTCGCGATCCAGATCGCCGGGCGGCAACGGGTGGACGAGACGCCGCTCTGGCTCGTCTATGCCGCGCCCGTCGCCGAGTGGGCGGCGTGGCCGGTGCCGGGCGGCCCGGCGCTCGCGGGGCGTGGCTATCGCTACGAGTTCGTGCTGCCGCAGGGCAAGCCGCTCGCGACCGACGATCCGCGCCGGCTGCGCCAGGCCTATTCCCGCCGCGTGCTGTGTCAGGTCACGCCGGATGCGGTCCGCTGGTCAGTGGATGGCGGCGCGTACCGGCTCGGCCTGGCCTGAGCGCATGCCAAGGGTTCGGAAGGATTGCGCTGACCTGCCGCGGATTGTTACGATCCCGTAGCGCCGAGACAGGAGGTCCGCCATTCCGGCCCAGCCGCGTACCGCGCCCCTGCCCGATGCCCGCCCGGCAGACCCTGGCCGGTGGGCGAGGTTATCGCGCATCACCGCCTTCCTGACCGGGCGGCGCTGGCTGCGACATTTCGGCGTGCGGCCGGCGACGCTGCTCCGGCAGAGGCGACGCGTGCGGCAGCAGCCGTGCGACACGTCCAGCATCCTGTTCGACGAAAGCCAGGCGATCTTTGGTCACGGCGCCTGCCCCGGCGACATGCGCCGCTACGGCGCGGCATTGTGCCTCTCGGGTGGCGGCATTCGCAGCGCCTCGTTCTGCCTCGGCGTGCTGCAGGCGATGGCGCAGCAGGGTTTGCTCACGCGCTTCCACTATCTCTCCACCGTCTCCGGCGGCGGCTATATCGGCGCCTGGTTGTGGCGCTGGATCCGCGCCGAGGGCGGAAATGCGGCGCGGGTCGAGGCGGCGCTCGGCGGCGCGACCGAGCCCGGCGCGGTGTCACGGCTGCGCGAATGGACCAATTACCTCGCACCACAATCGAGCGACGCCGCGGCGGAGGCTGGCGCCGGGGTCGTGCTCTGGCTGCGCAACGTGCTGCTCAACTGGCTGGTGTTCGGCCCGGCGCTGCTGGCGCTCGCCATGCTGCCGGTGCTGTACGCCAGCCTGCTGCGCGAGACCAATCGCGGATTCGCCTGGACGTGTCTCTCGATCGGGTTCGGCGCACTGTTCCTCGCCGTCGCTTGCGCCAGTCGCTGGCTGCCGAGCCATGTCCCGGCCGCGCCCAGAGCGGGGGCATCGTCGCGGGTTCAGGGCGTCAGCCGTGGCTGTGTGACCTGGCTGATCGTCGTCCCGGCGCTCGTCTGGGCGTGGCTGGTGCCGGTCTGGTACGCCGGGGTGGCGCACCCGGTGCTGCACCCGTGGTTTGTCGGATTTGGTGTGACCTGGAGCTGGCCGCTTCTGGTCGCCCCCGCCTGCTGCTTCCTGGCGATGATGGTCGGATACGGGTTGGGCGGCGCGCTCGGCCCTGAGTCGCATCGTCACATCTATTGGCACAATGCACCGCTCTGGGCGCTCGCCTGCGTGGTGGCCTCGATGCTGCTCGGCCTCGGTGCCTGGCTCGCCCGCGCCCTGACCTATGAGCAGATTGCCGTGCTCGGGCCGGCCTGGGTGATTCTCTCCCACGTCATGCAGACGACGATCTATGTCGGGTTGCGGGGCGAGGTGCTGCGTGGCGATCTCGACCGCGAGTGGCTGGCGTTGCTGAATGCGCGCAAGATCCTGGCCGTGCTGCCCTGGGCGGCACTGGCCTGCGCTTCGCTGCTGCTGCCGCCGCTGATCCTGTACGGCTGGCGCAGCACCTTCATCCCCGCCGTGCTCGCCGTCGCCGGGTTCGCGACCGGGCCGGTTGCCGCATTCCTCGGCAAGACAGCCAAGGCGGTGCTGGCGCCGATGCAGGGACGGCAGGCCCCGGCGCTCGGCTTCAATCGCATCGTGCTCCTGTTCACCGCGGCGTTTGCCGGGGCGCTGTTCATGCTGCTCGGCACGCTCGCCGGGAAGATCGCAACGTCGTTCCCGGCGTCGGCACAATGGCCGGTGGCACTCCTCGCCATCGTCGTCCTGCTGGGCATTGCCTGGGCGCTCGGATGGCGCATCAACGTCAACCGCTTCTCCCTGAATGGCGTGTACCGCAACCGCCTCTCGCGCGCGTTTCTCGGCCCGGCACAGCAACCGGAGCAGCGTCTTCCCGAGGAATTGACCGGCTTCGACCCGCGCGACAATCCGCGCCTGCACGAGATGTGGCCGCAGTGGGGCGCCAACGGGCCCTGCCTGTTTCCCCTGGTCAACGTGACGCTGAACCTCACCGCGAGCGGCCGCCAGGCCTGGGCGGAGCGGAAGGCGGCACCGTTCACCATGACGCCGCTCGCCTGCGGCTATACCGAAGCGGGCCGGCCCGGCGCGTACGCGCCGAGCAGGATCTATGGCGGCCAGGAAAAGGAAATCGGCAGCGAAAGCGAGGGCGGGATGGGCCTCTCGCTCGCCACCGCGATGACGATCTCCGGCGCCGCCGTCAGCCCCGACATGGGCTATCATTCCTCGCCCGCAACCGCATTTCTGATGACATTGTTCAACGTGCGGCTCGGCGCCTGGCTGCCCAACCCGGCCAACGCGACCGAGACCGAGCTGCGCCGCTCGCAGCCGGCGAACGCGCTGCTGGCGCTCGGCCAGGAGATGCTGGGCCAAGCCGATGACACGGGGCGATCGGTCTATCTCTCCGACGGCGGCCATTTCGACAATCTCGGGCTTTACGAGGTGCTGCGCCGGCGCTGCCGGCTGGTCGTGGTGGTCGATGCCGGGCAGGATCCCGGCGTCGCTTACGGCGATCTCGGCCAGGCCTTGCGCAAGGCGGCGATCGATCTGGGCGTCGCGATCGATTTCGAGCCGCTGATGACGTCCGGCGCCGGCGCGACGATCGCGCGCGTCGCAACGGCCACGATCCGATATCCGGACGACCCGCCCGACCTGCTGCCGGACGACCGCGCGCGGCTGCTCTACCTGCGCCCGTATCTGCCACCGCCGCGGGGCATGGACGTGGTCGCCTATGCCGCCTCCCACACCGCCTTCCCGCACGACAGCACGGTCGACCAGTTCTTCTCCGAGAGCCAGTTCGAGAGCTATCGCGGACTCGGCTGCGCGATCGGCACGGCCGCGAAAGCCGAGCTCGGGCGCGCCTTCGCCGAATTGCCACCGCCCTGGAATGTTGTGCCGGCCGATATCGGTCCGCCCGCGGAAGCGCCGAGAATCGCCCGGCAGGAGGACGCCCCCCATGCCCTATGATGCCAAGCAGCTTCTGGCGATGTCGCAAACCGAGCTTGACGATCTGTTCAAGCAGAGCGAGGCGGGGCCGATCCCGGACGGCGAGGCCCAGGGCACCGCGATCATCGCCCCCGGCACGCGGATCAGCCCGGAGATCGCCACGTTCATCAGCCTGTTCGCCTGGCAGGGCAAGGTGTTCGACGCCAAGGCCGGCCTGCTGCGCAACCGGATCGGCCCGTTCGGGCTGAACGCCATCATCGCCCGCGTCTATCGCGCACCGAGCTGGCTCGATGATCGCGAGTGCATCGTGCTCGACTATTCCGAGACCTCGCTCGTCGCGCACTGGATCCGTGACGAGATCCGCGCAATCGAGCCCGGCCTCTATCTGGGCAAGGTGTACTGGGAGCGCGCGCGGCTGATCGACTTCGCCCTGCAATTCTGACCGGGCACGGTCGCCGTGGTGATGCAGTCGGCCTTCATGGTCGCGGCACCGGTCGATCCGGACTGCGAGGCGGATTTGCGCACCCTCCTCGCGACGATGAATCGTCTGCCCGGCTTCGCCGATCCGGACAACGAGCTGGTTCCGTTCGGCCGGTTCGAGACGCTGCATTTCGCCCGCTTCGTCATCCTGCGCGATACGACGCTTGGGGACCTTGCCGCCTATGGCTCCAGCTTTCCTGACGCTCCGGTCTGGCTCGTCCTCCTCGGCGAGTGCGACGGGCCGGCACCGGCGATGCTGGTGGCGCTGGCGGAGCGCGCCGGCGCCGGGCTGCGACGCATCTTCGCCTTTTGTCGCGGCTTCGATGAAGGCGCCGACCTGCTCGCCTGGCTGCGCACGCGCGAGGTGCAACCGGCCGCCTTCTACGTGAACTGGCGCGGCCGCAGCGTTCGGCGCATTCGCGAGGAAGCGTCTCTGCATCGGGCGCTGCGGGCCTGGCTGGACGAAAATGGCGCCGCACTCGCCAACGCGGCGCCGACGCAGGTGCGCGACCGCCTCATCGCCTATGTCGCCGCGGAACAACGGGCGGGACGGTTGGCGCTCACCCCGGAGCCGGCACCCGATGCTACAGCCCGCCTGCGCGAGCTGCTGACGCTGATCGGCGTGCCGCTGCTGCTGCTGGCGCTGGCGCCGGCGCTGATCGTGCTGGCGCCGCTTTTCCTGTGGATCCTGCGCCGCCACGAAACGCGCGATCCGGTCATCGCGCCGCGGCCGGCAGCGGCGCATCTGGCCGAGCTCACCCGCCGGGAGGATCATGACGTCAGCAACCAGTTCAGCGCCTTCGGCTGCGTCAAGCCCGGCCTGTTCCGGCTCGGCACGTTGCGGGCGCTGCTCTGGCTGCTCGACTGGAGCATGCGCGCCATCTACGTCCGTGGCCGCCTCGCCCGCGTGCCGACGATCCATTTCGCCCGCTGGGCCTTTCTCGACGGCCAGCGCCGGCTGCTGTTCGCCAGCTCCTATGACGGCAGCCTCGACAGCTACATGGACGATTTCATCAACAAGGTGGCCTGGGGGCTCAACCTCGTGTTCAGCAACGGGATCGGCTACCCGGCGACGCGCTTCCTGATCGGCGGCGGTGCCAAGGACGAGCTGGCATTCAAGGCCTATATCCGCCGCCACGAGCTGCCGACCGAGGTCTGGTACAAGGCCTATCCCGGCCTCGGCACCGTGGATCTCGCCTGCAACACGCGCCTCCGCGAGGGGCTGGAGCGCGCCGCGATGGATGCGGATGCGGCGCGGCACTGGCTGGCGCTGATCTGACGGCGCGGCGATGCCGGGCGCGGTTACCGAGACGGCGGATATCCAGGCCCTGCTGCGCTCCGGCTTCGGCAGCCTGACCGAGGCCGAATTCCTTCTGCTCCGGATCGCCGACCGCGCCGCGGCGCGCGCCTGGCTGGCGGCGGCGCCGGTAACCAGCGTCGCCGATCTCGCGACGCGCGTTCCTGTCGCGACGCAGATCGCCCTCACCGCCGAGGGGATGCGTGCTCTCGGCGTCCCGGAGGCGGCGCTCGCCGGCTTCGCCGATCCGTTCCTTTCGGGGATGGCGGGCGACGCGGCGCGGTCCCGCCGGTTGGGCGATACCGGCACCGATGCGCCGGAGAGCTGGGACTGGGGCCATGCCGCTGGGATGCCGCACGTCCTGCTGCTGCTCTACGCCGAGCCCGGCCAACTCGCCCGCCATCGTGCGACGGTGCTTCCCGACGCCCAACGCGCCGGGTTCGAGGCGCCGAGCAGCCTCGGCACGACCAATATGGGCGGCCGGGAGCCGTTCGGCTTCGCCGACGGAATCAGCCAGCCGCAGCCCGACTGGCGCGGCGTGCGCCGCCCCAACACGCCGGCGGATGTGGAGTACGGCAATCTCATCGCCGCCGGCGAATTCCTGCTCGGCTACGGCAACGAGTACGGCCGCCACGCGCAGCGTCCGGTGCTGGATCCGGCGCTTGATGCCGCCTTACTCCTGCCGGCGGCCGAAGACGATCCGACGCGTCGGGATCTCGGGCGCAACGGCAGCCATCTCGTGTTTCGCCAGCTTGCCCAGGATGTGGCCGGCTTCTGGCGAGCCCTCGACCGGGTAGCGGCAGGGGATGTGGCGCGGCGGATCGGCATCGCCGAGGCGATGGTGGGGCGCCGTCTGTCCGGCGATCCCTTGGTCGAGTCCGGTGCGCCGGTTCGGGGCGTTGCGCCACGCGATCAGGCGCGCAACGGGTTCACGTACACGCGGGATGCGCTCGGCCTGCGCTGCCCGATCGGCGCGCACGTGCGGCGCGCCAATCCGCGCACCGGCGACCTGCCGGCTGCCGCCCCAGGCGCGCTGGCGCGGCTCTACGCCGCGTTCGGCTTCGCGGCACGGGGGCCGCGGGACGATCTGGTCGCCGCCAGCCGGTTTCACCGCCTGTTGCGGCGCGGACGCGAGTACGGCACGGCGCTCGCCCCGGCGGAAGCGTTGACGGCGGCCGACACGGTGGAGAGCGGGCTGCAATTCATCTGCCTCAATGCCGACATCGCCCGGCAATTCGAGTTCGTGCAGAGTGCGTGGCTGAACGGCGCGAAGTTCGCCGGTTTGCGCGACGAGACCGACCCGCTGACGGGGACGCGCCGGCCGGTGCCAGATCTGATCGCCGACCGCTTCACCTGGCCGCGGCCGAACGGACTCGGCGAGCGTGTCGGGCCGCTACCGCGCTTCGTACGGGTCCGGGGCGGTGCCTATTTCTTCCTGCCGGGCCTGCGCGCGTTGCGCTGGATCGCCGGCGCGGGATAGCCGGACCGCCCGCGCGACCAGGTCTCGAACGACGACCGGGCAAACGCCTGAAGCAGCCCCGGGCACATGCGTGACCGGCCCGTGTTGGCGCGGCGCGAAGAACATGCAATCCTTTCGCCCTGGACAAGCCGGGACGGGATCGGGGGGTCGCATCCATGCTTGCATCACGTCCGCCGGGCGGCCGCACGCGGTGCTGCCGCCTCCCTCGCGGGGCGACGCCGCCGGTCGCTCGCCGTGACCGCCCCAAGACGGTTCGAGACGGTCGAATTCGCACGTCGCGGTTCGCATGATCGCGCCGGCGTTTGGGGAAGTCGTGATGGACCCTGGGCCGAACATCTCACGAAACCGGCGGCCGCGCCGCCCGCTTCTCGCCGTCCTGCTAACGGCATTGCCCCTCGCCGCCTGCGGGCCCAGCGTGCTCGACCCGCGCGGCGTCATCGGCGCCGCCGACAAGACGATTCTGATCGACTCGCTCGCGATCATGCTTGCGATCGTCGTACCGGTCATCGTTGCGACGATCGGCATCGCCTGGTGGTTCCGCGAGAGCAACACGCGTGCGCGCTATTTGCCGGGTTTCGTGCATTCCGGCAGCATCGAGCTGGTGATCTGGTCCATCCCGCTGCTGACCATCATGCTGCTCGGCGGCGTCATCTGGATCGGCTCGCACGAACTCGATCCGGCGGTCCCGATCAAGTCCAAGCAGGCGCCGCTGACGGTCCAGGTCGTGTCGCTCGACTGGAAATGGCTTTTCATCTATCCCGATCAGCGCGTCGCGAGCGTGAACCGGCTAGTCATTCCGGCCGGCACGCCGATCCATTTCGAGCTGACCTCTGCCAGCGTGATGAACGTGTTCTTCGTCCCCCAGCTCGGCAGCATGATCTACACCATGTACGGGATGGCCGATCAGTTGTGGCTGGTCGCCGATCACCCCGGCCGGTACTATGGTGAATCCGCCATGATCAGCGGCGACGGCTTTCCCACGATGCACTTCGATGTCGACGCGGTTTCCGCCGATCAGTTCAGCGCCTGGGTCAACAGCTCCCGCGGCGGCGGGTCAACGCTGGATGATCACAGCTATGCCGACCTTGCGCGGCAAAGCATGAGCGTTGCTCCCTTCACCTATCGCGATGTCGAGCCCGATATGTTTCGCAAGATCGTGAGCCAGGCGGTTCCCCCCGGTCCCGGTCCGAATTCGCCGTCGACCGCGCCGGAACCTGCCAAGGCGCCGAAGACGGGAGGCTGAGCCATGATGGGCAAGCTGACATGGAGCGCGATTCCGTTCGACCAGCCGATTCCGCTGGTCGCCGGCGCCATCGTCATGGTCGTCATCCTGGCGGTGCTGGTCTGGATCGTCCTGAAGGGATACCTGCCCTATCTCTGGCGCGAATGGATCACCAGCGTCGATCACAAGCGCATCGGCGTGATGTATTGCGTGCTGGCGCTGGTGATGCTGATTCGCGGCTTTACCGATGCCATCATGATGCGGTCCCAGCAGGCGCTTGCCTACAAATCGCAGGGCTATTTGCCGCCGGATCACTTCAATCAGATCTTCTCGGCGCACGGCACGCTGATGATCTTTTTCGTCGCCATGCCTTTCGTCATCGGGCTGATGAATTTCGCGATGCCATTGCAGCTCGGTATCCGCGACGTGGCGTTCCCGACCCTCAATTCGGTCAGCCTGTGGCTGACCGCGACCGGCGCGCTGCTGATCAATATCTCGCTCGTGGTCGGCGAGTTCTCGAAGACCGGATGGCTCGCCTATCCGCCGCTGTCGGAGATCACCTACTCGCCGGGCGTCGGCGTGGACTACTACCTCTGGTCGCTGCAGATATCGGGCATCGGGACATTGCTCTCGGGGGTGAACCTGACCACCACCGTGCTCAAGCTGCACGCACCCGGCATGACCTATCTCAGGATGCCGATCTTCTGCTGGACCACGCTTGCCTCCAACCTGCTGATCGTTGCCGCCTTCCCCATCCTGACCGCGACCTACGCGATGCTGCTGCTCGACCGCTACCTGGGGTTTCACTTCTTCACCAACACCGGCGGCGGCAACATGATGATGTTCATGAACCTGATCTGGGCCTGGGGCCATCCGGAGGTTTACATTCTCGTCCTGCCGGCCTTCGGCATCTACTCCGAGGTCGTGTCCACCTTCTCGCGCAAGCCGTTGTTCGGCTACCGCTCCATGGTGCTCGCCACGATGGCGATTTGCGTTATATCCTTCATGGTGTGGCTGCATCATTTCTTCACCATGGGCGCCGGCGGTGACGTCAATGCCGTGTTCGGCATCGCCTCGACCATCATCGCGGTGCCGACCGGCGTGAAGATCTTCAACTGGCTCTTCACCATGTACGGCGGTCGCGTCAGCTTCAGCGTGCCGATGATGTGGTCGGTCGCCTTCATGATCACTTTCGTCGTTGGTGGCGTCACGGGCGTACTGCTCGCGGTGCCACCGGCCGATTTCATCGTCCATAACAGCCTGTTCCTGGTGGCGCATTTCCACAACGTCATCATCGGCGGCGTGCTGTTTGGCGTGTTTGCCGGCTACATATACTGGTTCCCCAAGGCCTTCGGGTTCCGCCTGGACGAGCGCTGGGGCCGGATCGCGTTCTGGTTGTGGGTGGTAGGTTTCTACGTCGCCTGGATGCCCGGTTACGTTCTCGGCCTCGAAGGGATGACTCGCCGGCTGCAGCATTACGTGGTGCCAGAATGGCGCCCCTGGCTGATACTCGCGGAGTTCGGCACGCTCATGATCCTGGGCGGCATCGTCGCGCAGATCGTACAGATCTTCGTCAGCATCCGGGATCGCGAGGCGCTGCGTGACGTCACCGGCGATCCGTGGAACGGACGCTCACTGGAATGGTCGACCGCGTCGCCGCCACCACCGTTCAATTTCGGCGTGCTTCCGAACATCACGGGGGAAGAGCCTTACTGGGGCATCAAGCAGCGCGCGATCGAGAGCGGACAGCTCCGTCCCGAGCCGGAATACGAGGCGATCGAATTGCCGCGGAACAGCCCGACCGGCTTCATCTGCGCCTTCTTTGCGACCTTTGCCGGCTTTGCGCTGATCTGGCACATCTGGTGGCTCGTCATCCTGGCCTGCTTCGGCGCGTTCTGCACCTTCGTCGTCTTTGCCTGGCGTGACCGCACCGAATACCTGGTTCCCGTCGAAGAGGTGGCGCGCCTCGACCGCGCAAACCGGGCCGCGCGCGCAGCCTGGCTTGCCGCCAACGCCACCGGCTCCAGCCCGCAGGCGGCGGAATGAGCGGCGCGGTCGAACGGGTCGGCGCTGCCGATCCTTACCGGATCGGCCACGGCACCGGCTATCAGGAGCATACCGTCGAGCATGCCGAGCGTGGTCTCGCCGCCAAGCGCATCATCGTCGGCTTCGGGTTCTGGATCTTCCTGCTCAGCGATATCGTGATGTTCTCGGCCTTCTTCGCGGCCTTCGCGGTGCTCGCCAATCGCACCGCCGGCGGCCCGACCGGCCGGCAGCTCTTCGACCTGACCAACGTTGCGATCGAGACGGCCTGCCTGCTGTTCTCCAGCTTCACCTGCGGCATCGCGAGCATCGGCGCGCGCGCACACAATCCCCGGATGTACTACGGGGGGATGGCTGTCACCTTCGTGTTCGGCGCTATCTTCCTGTTCCTGGAAATGCACGAGTTTGCCGGCCTGGTGGCGCAAGGCGCCGGCCCGGAGCGGAGCGCTTTCCTCTCGGCGTTCTTCACCGTGGTTGGCTGCCACGGGTTGCACGTCTCGCTTGGCCTGCTCTGGCTGCTCACCATGGTCGCGCAGGTCTTCGCCAAGGGATTCCGGCCTGACATACTCCGCCGGGTGTTGTGCTTCAGCCTGTTCTGGCACGCGCTCGACATCATCTGGGTCGCCTTGTTCACGATCGTCTACCTGATGGGGGCGGGAGCATGAGCCACGGCAGCACCGGCTACGGCGCATTCGGCGATATCGAGCAGAAGGAGGAGCTGTCCGGGCACGACATCTCGCCCGGCGATGACCGTCCGGCGACCGGCGAGATTGCGCATGGCCTGCTTGGCTACTCGGTCGGCCTGGGCCTCGCCGTGCTCCTCACCATCGTGTCCTTCTTCGTCGCTGGCACCGATCTCGTCTGGCGGCCGAGCATTCCGATCGCACTCTTCGTGCTGGCGGTGGCGCAGATCGGCGTGCATCTCGTCTTCTTCCTGCACATCACCACCGGGCCGGACAACACGAACAACGTCATGGCGCTCGCCTTCGGCGTCCTGATCGTGTTTCTGGTCATTGGCGGCTCGCTCTGGATCATGTCGCATCTGAACGCGAACATGATGATCCCGATGGGCGAGGCCATGCAGCCCTAGACCGGGCTCACCCGGTCGAACGATCGGAATCAAGCCGGGTCGGCTCTCATCCGCGGCACCTGCGCGGGCGACTGGACGGTGGAGCGGCTCGGCGGGAGCGACGCGAGCCGGGCGTCTTCGACGAGCATGTCCGCCGCCTTCTCCCCCACCATGTAGACCGGCGCGGCAATGAAGAAGCCCGGAATGCGCGGAAACACCGAGGCGTCCACGACGCGCAGGCCGCGCGTTCCGTAGACGCGGAGCCGGCTGTCGAGTGCGCCGCCGGCCTCGCGCGGACCGATCGCGCAGGTGCCGCAGGCGTGGTGTCCCCAGGCGTGGTCGCGCACGAACTGGCCGAGCGCCGCGTCGGATTGCACATCCGTGCCGGGCGCCACCTCCTCGGCGATCAGTCCGTCCTGTCTCAGCGGCTCGGCGATGCGGCGCACGAAACGGATGGCCTCGACCACCGCTGCGAGATCGTGGTCGCCGCCCTCGGAGAAGAACCGGAAATCGACGCGCGGCGGATCGCACGGGTCGGCCGAGGCAAGGGTCACGGTGCCGGCGCGGTTGGCAGTGTGCGCTTTCAGGATCGCCCAGGTGAGGCATCCCGGATGGTCGGCGGAGAACTGCGCATATCCCGGGAAGTAGCCCTGAAAGCGGCCAATCAGCGCCATGCAGAACAGGTCGGGCGCCGGGCCGGCGGTCCCGGAGCGCCGCCGCACCGCCAGCGCCACGCCGTTGGACGCGTACATGCCGCGGCCACGATCCGCCCATTGCCGGTACAGCCGGTCGCCGGCGCGAAACTGTGCTCCCTGCAGCGCCCGCCATTGGGGGAAGGCCATGCGGCTGACGACCGGGACCTCGTACCGGTCCTGCAGATTGCGACCGACGCCCGGCAGATCGACGCGGACCGCGATGCCATGCGCGGTCAGCACGCCCGCCGGCCCGATGCCGGACAGCATGAGCAGTTGCGGCGTATTGAAGGCGCCGCCGGCGAGAATCACCTCGCGCGCCGCACGCACTCGCGTCACCTCCCCGGGACCGGTCGCGGGCGCGGCATCGGCCCGGTAAAGCCGGGCGCCCTTCCGATACTCGACGCCGGCCGAGCGATCGCCCTCGAACAGCACGCGGCTCGCGAGCGCGTGCAGCTCGATGTGCAGCCGGTCCGGGTAACGGGCCGCAACGTCGAGCACGCGTTCGCGCGCGCCGCGTCGCGCATGATGTCGGGTCGTCAGCGGCGTGTAGCAAAGCCCGTCGGCATTGGCGCGCAGCAGGCGGAGGTCGTTCGGATCGCCCTCGCCGATCAGCAGCCGGCGCAGCCGGGCCCAGCGTCCGCGGCCCGAAGCGAGAATCGCCAGAGCGGAGTCCGCCATCGTGCTGACCAGCCGCCGGTCATCGAAAGCGGCCTGCGGCAGCGCCAGTTCGGTGGCCAGCCACCCATCCCAACCATGCCCAGTCGGATCGCATCCGAAGCGTCGCAGCCAGCGCCAGAGCGGTCGGTGCCGGCAATCCTCGATCCGGGAAAAATAGCGGTGCATCGCCTCGGCACGCCAGGTGGCATCTCCGGTCAGCTCGGCGATGCCGTCCCAGTCGCATTCGTGCGGGCAGAGCAGGATCAGCGCATTGTGCGCGGTGCAGCCGCCGAGCGTGGCGGCGCGGGGATAGAGCACGCCATCGACCGCCCGGCCGCGCCATTCCGCACGATAGTTCGGATCGCGCCGCTGCTGCGCCGGATCGTCGTAGTGGCGGACGAAGAAGTTCCAGGCGAGAGCCGGATTCTCCGAGGCGAAGGGATGGAAGGCCGGCACGTCGTAATCCGCCGGCAGCCGGTCGTCACCGGCGTGCCGCGGGTCGCCACCCGCCTCGAGCAGCACGACGCGAAACCCGGCCTCGGCGAGGCGCGCGGCGACCGTGCCGCCGCCGGCGCCGGAGCCAACGACCACATAGTCGCAATCCGGTTCCTCCACGGGCGGCAAGCGGCGCGACGCCGCGTCAGAACGTCTTGAGAAAAGCGATCAGCGCGCGCTTGTCGGCATCGCTGAGCCCAGGCTCCTCGCTGAACTGCGCGGTGCCGAAGTAATGGCCGCGGTTGACCACGAAATCGGGACACTTGCTCAGCGCCATCAGTCGCGGGGCCAGATTGGCGAAAACCTGGCGGGCCTGGGCATCGGTCGCATCTTTCGGCAGCGCCAGCAGGTCACGCTGCAGGTCGAACAGCAGCGCGCCGAGCCGAGCCGCCTGCGTCGCGGCGGCGACGACACCGTCTTCCTCGGGCAGCGGGCGGAGATTCGCGAGCAGGTCGATCGGCGTGCCGGCCGGAATCGGGCCCAGCCGGACATCGCCCTCGGCGTCGACCAGCGCCGGCAACAGGTGATGCAACGCCGAGCGCAGCGGCGCCAGGGCGTCCGGCAGGAAGCCGGCGGGGATCGTGATGCTGCTGGTCGCGGTGGTGCGATCGATGACGCCGGGGATCTTGTCACCGAGAACCGGATCGCGATCGCGCTTCTCCGGCCAGAGCAACTGCTCGACCGAAGCCTGGAACACGCGCATGCGGGCATCGACCGACGGGCTTGGATCGAACGGGCCCAGGCTGTTGTTCAGCAGGAAGGGGGCGGTGGACCACAGGCTGATCAGCGAGGGCGGCCGCGTGTAGCCGCGACCGCCGGCCGGCATCACGTATTGCGACGGCTCGCCGGTGAACGGGTCGTAGATCGTGACGCTGCCGACCGAGGGCAGGGATTTGTACGATTGCGAGGAGAAATTGTCCCAGATGTTGCCGGCAATCGCGTTGGTGGCGAGCGGGCTGCAGATATTGGTCTGCAGCAGCGTCACCGGGATGCGCACGTCGGTCGAGAGATAGTTGTCGGCGAGGAAATCCGGCGCGTGCACGATCGCGCGCATCTGCGCCTTGTAATCCTCGGTCTTGGTCCAGGCCCAATAGCGGTTCCAGCAGCCGAGATAGGCGGGGCCGGCACAGCCGGCGGGGTCCAGACCGGCGGCGATCGGCGGCTGCTTGCTGGAGTGACAGCGCGCGCAGCGCTCGGCGAACACGGTCTTGCCGCGGTCGAGGGTCGCGGCGTCGTCGGTCAGGTATTTCGCCCCGCCCGGCGCGTCGGCGAGATGATCCGGCCGGCCCGCCTCGAGAAGGAACAGCGCCATGCCCGGCGTCATTGCCTCCGTTGCCTGCCAGTAGGCGGAGTTTTTCTCCGCACTGGCGATCGGGATCGGCGAGATCGGCTTGCCGCCGACGATCGGGTTGAAGTGCAGCAGCCACTCCTCGCTGAACAGGCCGATATTCAGGTAGACGCGGTTCAGCGCGCCGAGCACGCCAACCGAATCCGATCCGTCCTTCAACACGTGCGGCGTCCAGACGAGATCGGGCGGCGAGAAGAACTGCGCCAGGGGCCCGGTCGGCAGATAATCGTTCAGTTGCTTGTTATTGAGTTCGCCGCCGGCGATCCGCTCCAGACCCCAGCGCCGCGCCATCGCCATCCGCGCCGGCAGGTCATAAATCGCGTTCATCGTGCGCGGATTGTTGATGTTGTCGGTGGACACCAGGGAAGTGTCCATGCTGCCCGGCCGGTAGGTGTGGACGAGCTGGTAGACGAAATTGTCCGGCCGTGGGTCGAACACGAACAGCCGGTCGACCCACATGTATTGCGCGCCGACGGTGGAACTGAGATCGGCCCAGGTGGGATGCTCGGGATCGGCCGGCGGATGCACCGGGCTCGGACCGACATGGCAGAAGCCGCAGCTCATGCCGACGCGATACGGCCGCACCAGGTCGCGGCGGTTGTAATAGGTGGGATCGGTGTAATAGCGCTCGGCATCCCAGGCCTTCGCGGCGTTGGCGTCGAAGGCGGGATTGGGAAACAGGCGCAATCCGACGATGCCGGTCGGCTCGCCATAGTAGGATCCGACGGGAACGGTGCTGCCGCGGGCGCCGATCGCGACACCCGGATAACGCTGCGCATCGGCGAAGGGGTCGGGCGGGCAGTCGGCGCGGCGCACGTCCAGCCACAGCCCGAAGCGCTTCGGGTCGCCCGCGGTCGGTTTGTCGAAACAGGGTTCGTTGACGACGCCGAGCCACGACCAGCGATCGTCGCGGCTGTATTTCAGCGCCGGATGCGAGGAAATGATCTTCAGCAGGTCGAAGGCGCCGAAGGTGGACGCGGTCATCGTGTCCCAGAACCGGTCGTCGCCGCCGGTCCAGACGATCCAGGTGTTGCGACCGGCGATCTCCTGTGGCGTCAGCGCGACGCCGCCATCCATGTCGTGAAAATAGTCGTCGGTGGCGGCAGGAAAGGATGCGGCGTCCCGGCCGGCCTGCCTGGCTTCGTCGAGCACCTCGCCGGGGCGCCCGGGCGGCGCGGCCCGGGCGGGGACGAAGGCGGCGAGCGCGAAGGCCAGCAGCAGCGGCGTGGCCAGGCGCCGCGCCAGACGGTTCAGGAGCTCCATGCCGCCCTCCCCTGGGTCCGGAGCCGGAGCCCGCGGCCCGAGGCGGCGATATCAGGACGGGATCATTGCAGGGTCAAACGAAATCGACCGGGCCGCCGAGCCATGTGAGCCGGATCACGCCGTCGGCAGCACTGGGATCGATTCCCTTGCCGGTGCCGTGGAGCGATGCTTCCCTTGCCGTTTCGTTATGGTACGATGTCGCACCGCACGCGTGGCGGAGGCGGATTGCATTCGAGGGTCGATGCCGGCCGCGATTGAGGCCGCCGGAGGGACGCGATGATCCTGCAGCGCCTGCACGATGCCATTGTTTTCGGGCTGCATGTCGAGCGCCGCTTCGAGCCGTTCTTCCGGCCGGCGGTGGATGCGGTGCTGCGCGAGCCGCTCGCGGCGCTGATCCAGGCGCTGATCAACGCGCGCCGGCGCGACGAGGGGCTCGGCATCGCCGAGGAGCGGGAGCAGCCGGACGAGGCGGCGCATCTCGACAGCATCATCGCCACGATGGCCGAGTACATGCGGCGCCACTACGTGCCAGGCACCTATGAGCGCGCCGGCAACACCAAGACGCATGGCATTTTGCGCGGCGAGGTGATCATTCGCGACGACCTGCCGCCGAGGCTGCGGCACGGCGTGTTCGCCGCCGCGCGCCGCCATCCCGCCTGGGTGCGGTTTTCCGGACCGGGGCCCGACATGCCGGCCGATATCGACGATGTCGGCTTCGTCAGCATCGCGATCAAGATGATGGGCGTGCCGGGGCCGAAGCTGCTCGAGGACGAGAGCCACACGCAGGACCTGCTCGCGATCTGCACGCCGACCTTCGTGACCCCCGACACGCGCGCGAACGCGAAGCTGCAGCAATGGATCCTGAAGGGGACGCCGCTGTTCTACTTCGCCGATCCACGCGACTCGCATCTGCTCGACGGGCTGATGCAGTCGCTGTGGAACAAGACGCAGAACAACCCGCTGGATGCGCGCTATTACAGTTGCGTCCCGTATCTGCTGGGCGAGGGCCAGGCGATGCTGTATTCGGTGCGGCCGCGCGAGCGGTTGTACACGAAGATCCCGCGCCTGCCGCTGCGGCCGCCGGACAACTACCTGCGGCTCGCCATGGTGCGGACGCTCGCCGAGCGGGATGTGGAATTCGACATCCTCCTGCAGCTGCAGACGGACCCCTTCCGCATGCCGGTCGAGAACGCCGCGGTGCGCTGGCCGGAGCGGCTGTCGCCGTTCGTCCCGGCGGCAACGCTGCGCATCCCCCGCCAGGTCTTCGACACGCCGGCGCAGATGGATTTCGCCAAGCAGCTTTCCTTCAATCCGTGGCATTGCGTGCCGGAGCACCGGCCGCTCGGCAACCAGAGCCGGGCGCGGAGGCGCATGTACTGGGAATTGTCACGATTCCGTCAGCAGATGAACGCGGCACCGCATATCGAGCCGACCGGGGACGAGGTCTTCAACTGATACGCCGGATCGAACCTCGCATCGACGACGCTGGACCCATGCAGGCGAGCAGCGCCAGCGCCCGCCTGTTCGCCTTCGTCGACGCCGGCAGCGCCCGAGCGGCGTCCTACCGGCGGCCGCCGATCTCGTCGATGCGGTAGAGCAGATCGGCCGGGTCGTCGAACACCCGCGCCGCGCCGGCGCGTTCCAGCTCATCGAGGCCGTAGCCGCCGGAGAGCAGGCCGACGCCGAGCGCGCGGGCGCGGCGGGCGGCGAGCATATCCCAGATCGCGTCGCCGACGACGACACAGTGCTGGATGTCCATTTCGATCCGGGCGGCGGCGGCGAGGAACAGGTCGGGATCGGGCTTGGCGTATTTCACCATGTCCCGGGTGACCACGGCCTGCTTGGCGGGATCGACGCCGAGCGCGTCCAGGTTGACGCGCGCGGTTTCCATGCGCCCGCTGGTGGCGATGGCCCACGGAATCTGGGCCCCGGTCAGGTAATCGAGCAACTCGCGCGCGCCGGGCAGCGGCCGGATATGGGAGCCGATCCGCTTATAGGCGGCGGCGTGCAGGGCGCGCAGCCGGTCGAGCCGTTCCTGGCTGACATCGAGGCCGGTTTCCCGCAGCAGCATGTTGGCGAACAGGCCGCCGCTCATGCCGATCTTGCGGTGGATGCGCCAGACGGAGAGTGGGATGTTCTCCTTGTCCAGCGCCTCCTTCCAGGCGAGCACGTGCTGGTAGACGCTGTCCACCAGAGTGCCGTCGAGGTCGAACAGGAAGCCGATATCGATATGCATGACCACCCTCCCGCACTGTTTGGCATTCTACGTCGCGATGCCCTTTCGGTGGCATCCGTTTCGGGGTCTGGGGCCGTACGGCCCCGGCGGGGATCGGGCCGCGAAGCGGCCCGATGGGCAGAGCCCGTGGCGTTTGGGCCACGGTGATGAATGTGGTCGAGGTCTGGCCCGAGCAGGACGGCCGCGTCATGGCCCTGCGCTCGGGCGAGGTTGCGCGGTTCCACGCGATCTGGCTGCGCGACAATGCCCCTGACTCGCCAACTCGTGACCCGGGGAACGGGCAGCGCCTGATCACGGTGCTGGACATCCCGCCCGGGACCCGGATCGGCCTGGCGCGGATCGACGGTACGGGCTCGGTGGTGGTGCGGTTCGATCCGGAGGCCAAGGAGGTCGCGTACGATCCGGCGTGGCTCTTCGCGCACCGGTACGACCGCGCCCAGGCGAGAGAGCCCGGCTGGACCGGACCGGAGATCACGCGGTGGGATGCGGGGCTTACAGGCCGGCTGGTTGAGGTGGAATACGAAGCCGCCCGGACCGATCCGGACGCGCTGCGGCACTTCCTCGCCGCCGTGCGGCGCTTCGGCGTGGCGCGGCTGACCGGTGTGCCCCGCGTGAGCGGCGCGGTCTGCGACGTGGCCGCCCTGTTCGGATACGTGCGGGAGACGAATTACGGGCGCCGGTTCGACGTCCGGGCCGAGGTCAATCCGAGCAACCTGGCCTACACCTCGCTCGGCCTGCAGGCGCATACCGACAACCCGTATCGCGATCCGGTGCCGACCTTGCAGTTGCTGCACTGCCTCGAGAACAGCGTCGAGGGCGGCGAGTCGGCGGTGGTGGACGGGTTCATGGCGGCCGAGAGGCTGCGCCGGGAGGCGCCGGAGGCGTTCCACCTGCTGACCCGGCATTGCGCCCGCTTCGCCTATGAGGGGAGCGCCGGGGTACGGCTCCGCGCCAAGCGGCCGATGCTGGAGCTCGGCGCGGACGGTGAGCTGATCGCGGTGCGGTTCAACAACCGTTCCGCCGCTGCGTTCACCGACGTGCCGTTCGCGGCGATGGAGGGATATTATGACGCGTATCGTCGGCTGGCGGCGCTGATCGAGGATCCGGCGCTGACGGTCAGGTTCCGGCTGGAGCCGGGGGAGCTGTTCATCGTCGACAATACGCGGGTGCTGCATGCCCGACGCGCCTTCTCCGGCATCGGGCGGCGCTGGCTGCAGGGATGCTACGCCGACAAGGACGGTCTATTGTCGACCCTCGCTGCGCTCGAGCAGCGCATGCCGGAGAGCGAGCGATGCCCGGACCCGAGCTGACAAGCGAGACGATCGTTCCCTTCATCGTCGATCTGTTCGAGCGTCGCGGCGCCGATTCGTATCTCGGCGAGGCGGTGACGATGTCCGAGCACATGCTGCAGGGAGCCCGCCTGGCCGAGCAGGAGGGGGCCGGCGACGAGCTCGTCGCGGCAGCCCTGCTGCACGATATCGGCCATTACACCGGCGAATTCGGCGACGACTACATCGACCAGGGCATCGACAACCATCACGACGCGGCAGGGGCGCAGGTGCTGGCGCCGTTCTTTCCGGCCGTGGTCAGCGAATGCGCGCGGCTGCATGTGGCGGCGAAACGCTATCTCTGCGCGACCGACCCCGGCTACTTCGCGACGCTTTCGCCCGCCTCGGTGCGCACGCTCGGCTTTCAGGGAGGGCCGATGCAGGCCGAGGAGATCGGCGCGTTCGAGGCCAATCCGTATCATGCAGCGGCGGTGCGGGTGCGCCGGTGGGACGAGGCGAGCAAGGTGCCGGACACACCGACCCGCGCCATCCGCGACTATGCGGACCTGCTGCAGCGCGTGGTCGACCAGCGCATGGACCGGGATCAGTCCGACCGGGCAACGTGACTCCGGTCGAGCCGCTTGCTGTCAGACCGTGAGTGACGCCTTCGGTCGCTTCAACCCCGACGATCATGGTCTGGCGGCATGCACCGCCGGGATGGTGCCCGGGCCATCAGCTCCCCGCTCAGCAATGCGGTTTCGGGATCGTGAGCAGCTTCAGCTTGCCGTTCATCACGAAGTCGCCGAAATCCATGTCCAGCCCGTCGGCCACGCCGTCCTCCCAGTAACGCATGCCGACCTCGTAATCCGGCAGCATCGTGCCGGGCGAGCGATTGAAGAAGGCGACGCGGACGCGGCCACTCGGCAGGGATGAGAGGGGCGGAAACGGCTCGGGCTTCGGCTTCTGCCAGTCGACGACCACGATCGAGGTGTCCTGCGCGCCGTTCGGGCCGGTGCCGTCGAACAGCGGCACGGCGGTGAAGCGCTGCCCGGCCGCGGCGGCGACGAGGATGCGGGCGGTGTGGGTCATCGGAAACAGCGTGCCGGCGGGCAGTGGCAGGGTCTTCTTCTCCGGCAGGGTGTAGTGGACCTCGCCCGGACCGCCGGGGTGCTCGACCGAGGCGCGCCCTTCGTCCTCCTCCGTCACCGAACTGTCGGTGGATTGGCGCATGTGAAAGCGCATGCGCATCCCGTCTTTGCTTTCCCAGGTGGCGTAGTCGGACACCATCTGGATGTTCTGTCCCTCACGGTTGATCAGCGTCATTTCGAGCCGCTGGTTGGTTGCCCACGCATCGCAGGCATCGGCGACGTCGAAGGTCATGGTGCCGTGCGCCGCCACCACGTCGCCGTTGTGGGTCCGGTCGAGCGTCAGGGCGTAGACGGCGTGCTGACCCGTCAGACGTGCCGCGGCGGCAGCGAGGGCCGCGTTGACCGGGGCGGCGTGCGCCGGGGCCCGTGCGGCCAGCATGAGGCAGGCCGCGAGAAAGAGGGTCAGGCGCATGCGGCGGAATCTCCGGAAAGGACGTGGCCCGCCTCCATTAGAGCCGGGCCGCCGATAGCACCAGCCGCCTTGCGGCACCGCGACGGGGCCGTGCGGGCGGCATGACCGGCGCTACGGCACGCGGCGGCCGGCGCCAGATCAGGATCGCTCCGACCGCGCCGGGCGATCCCCGCCGAGCTTTTGGTTGTCCGAGCGGGACCACGCCGTCGGTGCTTCCGCCTCCGGCCGTCACGCACCGGGCGCCGCGGCGCGCCGGTCAGACGATGCGCGCGTGCCGCCTCGCCCGCAGACGGAAGGCCAGGATCAGCAGCGCGATCCCGAAGATCAGCGCGTAGGCGCCGAGCCAGATGGTCAGCACCAGGGCGCCGCCGATCGGCCAGAGGAACAGCAGCACGCCCCAGATGACCGAGATCGCGCCGCCGGCGACGAGCCACCACCTGCCGTGCGTCGCATGCAGCTGAAACGCCGCCACGGCCATGGTCACGCCGCTGACCACCGCCCAGATGCCGAGCACGGCGACCATGACGAAAACGGTGACGCCGGGCAGAAAGAAGGCGACCAGCCCGGCGGCGATATCGACGACGCCCTCGAGGAGCAGCAGCCCCCAGCGCTCGTGCCGCGCCGCCGCCTGCACGCCGGCGACGATGGCGAAGACGCCGTCCACCAGCATGTAGGCGGCGAAGAACAGGATCAGGACGCGCAGCGCGTGGAACGGAAGGGCGAGGCAGATCAGGCCGAACAGGATGGCCGCCACGGCGCGAATGGCGATCGCCCACCAATGGCGGGCCAGCAGCGCCGACATCGGATCCCGCCGCGGCATGCCCGGCTGCCATGGATCCTCCGTCCCGTGCCGGACGATGTCGCTCACCCTGATCCCCCTTGCTGGTTGAACGGCCGACGCGGCGCGGCGTGGCGCCCCGGCGCGCGGCCCCGCCGGCGAAGCCGCGACTCGAAAGGACGCCGGATAGTCTACGCCCGTGCCCTGCCTTCGCCGAAATCCACCCGGCGGGGTTCGGGGACTGCGCCGGCGACCGCTCAGTCGCTCTGGGTCGAGCCGCCTTCGACCTGCGGCGGCGCGCCCGGTCCGCCCTGGACCTGGATGCGGCGGCTGCGCTGCTGCGTCGCCGCCTTCGGAACGGTGACGGTCAGCACGCCGTTTTCGAACGCCGCATGGATCTGGTCGGCCTGCACCGGATAGGGCAGCCGCAACGCACGCTGGAAGGTGCCATAGGCGCGCTCGGAGAAGTGCGTGTCCTGTCGCTCCTCGCTGCGCTCGACGCGCTTTTCGGCACGAACCGTCAATACGTCGTCGTCCAGCGTCACCTCGATATCCTGCTCGCGCACGCCGGGCAGCTCGGCGGTCAGTCGCAGTTCCTTCTCGGTCTCGTGCACGTCCATGCTGGGCACGAGCAGCGCGCTCTGCGGACCGGCATGGGCCCCGCCGGGGACGCTGCCCCGCAGCACGTCATCGAACAGCCGGTTCATTTCCCGGTGCAGCGAGAGGAAGGGATCGGCGGCCGAGCTGCCGGCGCGAAACGGGGTCATCGGGAACAGAGCCATCACGTCCTCCTTTCGATCGCCACCGCTGCGGCGCCGATGCGAGGGTGTCGCGCCGCGGTAGCCCGGTCGTCCCGTGCCAGAATTCAGGCCCGCCGCCGGCCCGTTGCAAGTGTCGTTTTGGCGGCCGGTCGGGCTCCGGCTCAGGCCTTGGGCGGCGGCAGATCGAGCTTCAGGTGCAGTTCGCGCAGGCGCTGCGGCGACACCGGCGCCGGCGCGCCCATCAACAGATCCTCGCCCTGCTGGTTCAGCGGGAACGGGATGACCTCGCGCAGGTTGGGCTCATCGGCCAGCATCATCACGATCCGGTCGATGCCAGGCGCGGACCCGCCATGCGGCGGCGCGCCGTAGCGGAAGGCGCTGAGCATGCCGCCGAACCGCGCCTCCACCTCGGCGGCACTGTAGCCGGCGATCTCGAAGGCGCGGATCATGACGTCGGGCCGGTGGTTGCGGATCGCGCCCGAGGACAGCTCGACGCCGTTGCAGACGATGTCGTACTGGAACGCCTTGATGGTCAGCGGATCCTGGGTCTGCAGCGCCTCCATCCCGCCCTGCGGCATGGAGAACGGGTTGTGGCTGAAATCGATCTGCCCGGTTTCCTCGTTTCGCTCGTACATCGGAAAATCGGTGACCCAGCAGAAGCGGAAGCTGCCGGTGTCGATCAGCCCGAGTTCGTCGGCGAGGCGGGTACGCACCAGGCCGGCGAATTTCGCCGCCTCCGCTTCCGGGCCGGCGGCGAAGAATACGGCGTCACCCGGGCCGAGACCGCACGCGTTACGGATCGCCTCCGTGCGCTCGGGCTCGAGATTGCGGGCGATCGGACCGCGCGCGCCCTCGGCCTCGAAGATGATGTAGCCGAGCCCGCCCGCGCCCTCGGCCCGGGCCCAGTCGTTCAACCTGTCGAAGAAGGAGCGCGGCTGGGACGCCGCACCCGGCGCCGGAATCGCACGGACCGCGCCGCCCCCCGCCACGATGCGGGCGAACAGGCCGAAGCCGGACCCGGCGTACTGTTCCGTCACCTCGGCGATGTGCAGCGGATTGCGCAGATCGGGCTTGTCGGAGCCGAATTTCAGCATCGCCGTGCCGTACGGGATGCGCGGGAACGGCGGCGGCGTGACGGCGCGGTCGCCGCCGAACTCCTCGAACACGCCAGCCAGCACCGGCTCGATCGCCGCGAACACGTCCTCCTGGGTCGCGAAGCTCATCTCGAAATCGAGCTGGTAGAATTCACCGGGCGAGCGGTCGGCGCGCGAGGCCTCGTCACGGAAGCAGGGCGCGATCTGGAAGTAGCGATCGAAGCCCGCGACCATCAGGAGCTGCTTGAACTGCTGCGGCGCCTGCGGCAGGGCGTAGAACGTGCCCGGATGCAGGCGCGCGGGCACGAGGAAGTCGCGCGCGCCTTCCGGGCTGGAGGCGGTCAGGATCGGCGTCTGGAACTCGGTGAAGCCCTGCGCCGTCATGCGCCGGCGCAGCGAGGCGATCACCGCCGCGCGCAGCATCATGTTCCGGTGCAGCCGCTCGCGGCGCAGGTCGAGATAGCGGTATTTGAGGCGCAGCTCGTCCGGGAATTTCTCCTCGCCCGCGACCTGCATCGGCAGCAACTCGGCCACCGACTGCACCTCGAGTGTCGCGACGCGCAGCTCGATCTCGCCGGTGGGCAGCTTCGGGTTGACGGTGCCGGGCTCGCGCCGGACCACCTCGCCCGTGACCGTGACGACGCTTTCCACCCGGACGGCGTCGGCCGCGGCGAAAGCGGGCGTGCCCTGAGGGAAGACGCACTGGGTCAGGCCGGCATGGTCGCGCAGGTCGATGAACAGCAGGCCGCCATGGTCGCGCTTGGCGTGCACCCAGCCGGAGAGGCGCGCCGGCGTGCCGGCGTCGGCGGCACGAAGCTGGCCGCAGGTATGGGTGCGATAGGCGTGCATGGGCGCGGTCCCGGTCGAGAGAGGGCCGGAGAGAAGGCGGGGGTGGGGTGGGTGTCAAGCGCGGCCGATGCCGCGGCCACGATCGCGGGAACATCATGCCGACCAGGCTGGCAGCGGTTGTAACCAGCCGCCAGCCACATCGAAGGAGAGAGTATGGGCGGAATGGACGTGGAGATTTGTCCCGGATGCCGAAATATCTGAAGATTGCCGAGCGCGGCGCGGGTTCCTATTGGCCCTTGGCGATCCTGCGCTGGGTCATGGTGCTGATCTTTTTGGCTTTCGGTATCCAGAAATTCACGCCGCAATCGGCGCACGGGATTGTTCTTTACATCAGCAACAGTCCGTTCGTCTCATGGTTGTCCGTTTTCGGGGTCAGGGGCGAAGCCTATCTCCTCGGCGTCGTGGAACTCGGCACGGCCGTCCTGCTGGCCGCCGGCGCCTTCATCCCCCTGCTGTCGGCGCTCGGCGCGCTGATGGGGGTGGCGACGTTTCTTGTCACCTGGTCGTTCTTCTTCACGACGCCGGGCGCCGTGAAATGGAGCCTCTCCTCCGACCCGATCGCCTGGGATCTGACCGGCGAGTTCCTGTTCAAGGACGTCGTGCTGCTGTGTGTCTGCCTCGTGCTCCTGCTGTCCTCGCTGTCGCGGGTTGCATTTCCGCCGCCAGGTGAGGAGGACGGAGTCGACGTCCGCTGATCTCGCCGGACCGCCGAATCAGCTGGCACCGCAGTCTGAACACGCCCGCGGTTGGTGGCGATCGCCACGGTCAGGCGCCGCGGCCGCCGCTTCCCCCGACGCGGGCGCGCATGCTAACCGCCACTATGCCTCGCCCGCAGCCCCGGCCGCAGGATCGACCCCACGCCGGAACCGCACCGCCCGCGCTGATCACCGCCACGGACGCGCTGGCAGCACTCTGCGAGCGCCTGCAGGCCGAGGAATTCGTCACGGTCGACACCGAGTTCATGCGGGAGCGCACCTATTTCCCGGAACTCTGCGTCGTCCAGCTCGCCGGCGACGCCGAAATCGCCGTCGTCGACGCCCAGGCCGAAGGGCTCGATCTCGCCCCGCTCGGCGCCCTGCTCGCCGCGCCCGGCGTGCTGAAGGTTTTCCACGCCGCGCGGCAGGACAACGAGATCTTCCTCTACCGCTTCGGTGCCGTGCCCACGCCGCTGTTCGACACCCAGGTCGCCGCCATGGTCGCCGGGTTCGGCGATCAGGTCGGCTACGATGCGCTGGTCGGCGCGCTGACCGGCGGGCACATCGACAAGGCGCACCGCTTTTCCGACTGGTCTGCCCGCCCGCTCTCGACGGCGCAGCTCACCTACGCCGCGGCCGACGTCACCCATTTGCGCACTGTTTATGAACGCCTCAGCGCGCGGCTCGCGAAGGATGGGCGGCTTGCCTGGGTCGCCGAGGAAATGGCCGCGCTGGCCGAGCCTTCCACCTACCGCCCGGACCCCGACACGATGTGGGAGCGCCTGCGGCCGCGCACCGCCAACCGCCGCATGCTCGGCGCGCTGCGCGCCATCGCGGCCTGGCGGGAACGCGAGGCGCAGCGCATCAACATCCCGCGCCAGCGCCTGGTACGCGACGAAAGCCTGCTTGAGCTCGCTGCGACGATGCCCGACTCGGCCGACGCGCTGGCGCGCATTCGCGGCATCAGCCGCGGATTTGCGGAAGGCCCCACCGGCCAGGGCCTGCTCGCCGCCCTGGCCCAGGCCGCCGCCCTCCCAGAAGAGGCATTGCCCGACGGCCGAGGTCATCGCGACGGCCCGAAACCCTCGCCGGCGCTCGTGGCGTTGCTCAAGGTTTTGCTGGCGGCAAAAGCCGAACAGCACGACGTGGCACCGCGCCTGCTCGCCTCCGGCGACGAACTGGACCGGTTGGCGACGGAGGAAAACCCCGACATTCCTGCCCGGTGCGGCTGGCGCCTGCAGGTTTTCGGCGAGGACGCGCAGGCCCTGAAGCAAGGCCGCATCGCGCTCGGCGTCGACGGCAAGCGCATCAAGCTGATCCGGCTCTGATACCAACGGCCCTAAGTGTTGACCTGTAAAGGAC
>DATJSJ010000138.1:0-16121 GCA_035504175.1 Acetobacteraceae bacterium | reverse complement strand
GGGGGCAAGCGCCCCCAGACCCGCATGACTTTAAGTGAAAGGGGTGCAGGGGACGACTGTCCCCTGCCGGGTCCAGGGCAGAGCCCTGGCCTTCTCTTTCTTAGGGAGTGCTTCATGGACCTGTTCAGCCTGAATAACCGTGTCGCCCTGGTCACCGGCGCCGCCAGCGGCATCGGCCAGCGCATCGCGATCGGCCTCGCCGAGGCCGGCGCCGACATCGCCTGCCTCGACCGCACCGCGCCCGCCGAGACCGTCGCCCGCATCGAGGCGCTCGGGCGCCGCGCGATGTCCATACCAGGCGACGTAACGCAGGCGCCTGATCTCGAGCGCGCGGTCGCCGAGGCGGAGGCGAAGCTTGGCCCGCTCGCGGCCGCGGTGAACTGCGCCGGGATCGCCAACGCGACGGCGGCGGAGGAGATGGAGCAGGCGCAATGGCAGCGCATGCTCGACATCAACCTGACCGGCGTGTTCCTCTCCTGCCAGGCCGAAGCGCGGGCGATGCTGTCGCGCCGGCGCGGGGCGATCGTCAACATCGCGTCGATGTCCGGCAGCATCGTCAATCGCGGCCTGCTGCAGGCGCATTACAATACCTCGAAGGCGGGCGTTATCCATCTGAGCAAGAGCCTGGCGATGGAATGGTGCGACCGCGGCATCCGGGTGAACGCGATCAGCCCCGGCTACACGCTGACGCCGATGAATGCACGGCCGGAGGTCGCGGACGCCCGGCGACAGTTCGAGCGCGACACGCCGCTCGGCCGCATGGCGACGGTGGACGAGATGGTCGGGCCGGCGATCTTCCTGCTGTCGGATGCGGCCTCGTTCGTCACCGGCATCGACCTGCTGGTCGATGGCGGCTTCGTCTGCTGGTAGGCGATGGCCCGCGTCGACGAGCTGCGCCTGGTGACGCGGGTTGCCCGCATGTACTACCTGGACGGGCTGAAGCAGGCGCAGATCGCCGAACGGCTCTCGATCTCGCAGGCCGGCATCTCCCGCCTGCTGACCCGGGCGCGCGAGGAAGGCGTCGTGCGCATCAGCGTGGAGGCGCCGCGCGGCACCTTCCCCGAACTGGAGGAACGGCTCTGCCGGCTGTACGGCCTGGCGGAAGCGGTGGTCGCGGACTGCGCGGAAGATCGCGAGGAGCAGATCCTCGCCCGGATCGGCGAGGCGGCGGCGCACTACGTCGAGACGACGCTGCAGGCCGGCGAGGTGATCGGAATCTCATCCTGGAGCGAGTCGCTCCTGCGCATGGTGGACAACATCCACCCGCTGAGCCGCATCGCGGCGGAGAGTGTGGTGCAGATCCTGGGCGGCATGGGCAATCCCGCGGTGCAGGCGCATGCGAACGCGCTGACGACACGCCTTGCCCGCCTGACGCATGCGCGGCCGATGCTGCTCGCGACACAGGGTGTCGCCGGCTCGGTGGAAGCGCGACAGGCGCTGCTGGCGGACGGGTTTGTGCAGCAGACGGTGGCCGAGTTCGATCGTATCACGATGGCGCTGGTCGGGATCGGCGCGGTCGAGCCGAGCAAGCTGCTGGCCGATAGCGGCAACGTGTTCACCGCCTCGGAACTCGCGGAGCTGGCACGACTCGGCGCGGTCGGTGACGTGTGCCTGCGCTTCTTCGACAGTGCCGGGCAGGCCGTCGCCTCCTCGGTCGATGCGCGCGTCATCGGCATTCCGATCGAGGCGCTACGCCGGGTGCGGCGCGTGGTCGGCGTCGCCGGCGGCCGGCGCAAAATTCCGGCGCTACGGGGCGTGTTGCGCGCCGGCGTGGTCAGCGTGCTGATCACCGACAGTTTCACCGCGGCAGCGCTGGCCCAGGACGAGCCGGATGCGGCCGGAGACAGGCAGGAGGACATGCATGCAGCTTGAGGGCAAGGTCGCGGTGATCACCGGCGCGAGCCGCGGCATCGGTGCCGCGATCGCCCGCCGCCTGGCGCGCGACGGCGCCGCCATCGTCGCCAGCGCCAACGAGGCGCGCGTCAGCGACGTCGCCGAGGCGATCATCACGGCGGGCGGTCGGGCGATCGCGGTGGAAGCCGATGTCACCGAGCGCGACGCCGTGGCGCGGCTGTACGACGCTGCGGAGTCCGCGTTCGGCCGGGTCGACATTTCGGTCCAGAATGCCGGCGTGATCACCATCGCCCGGATCGAGGACATGACCGAGGCGGAGTGGGACCGCGTCATGGCGGTGAACACGAAAGGCGTGTTCCTGTGCTGCCAGGAGGCGATCCGCCGCATCCGCAAGCACAAGCAGGGCGGTCGGCTGATCAACACCGCCTCCGGCCAGGCGCGGCAGGGCTTCGTCTTCACGCCGCATTACGCGGCGAGCAAGTTCGGCGTCGTCGGAATCACGCAGAGCCTGGCGAAGGAAGTCGCGACCGAGGGCATCACGGTCAACGCCTTCTGCCCGGGGATCATCGATACCGAGATGTGGGCGTACAACGACCGCGCCTGGGGCGCGCTGCTCGGCGACTATGCACCGGGCGAGCTGATGGCGGAATGGGTGCGAAACATCCCGATGAAGCGGGCCGGCACCGGCGAGGATGTCGCCGGGCTGGTCGCGTTCCTGGCCGGGCCGGACGCCGCCTACATCACCGGCCAGACGATCAACGTCGATGGCGGGCTGATCATGTCGTAGCCGGCCGCAGTCGCGGCGGCCGGAAAGGCAGATCAGGCGGCGAAGCGGGTCGCCGGATCGCCGCGGAACTCGGCCGTGCCGCAATGGGTCAGCACGCCGCGCGCGTCCAGCCAGACTTCGCCGCCGAGGTCGCGCCAGCGGCGGCAGAAGGTGTAGTCCTCGCTCAGATACTCGCCGGTCTCCTGGTCGATCATGCAGTCGAACAGCGCGTAGCGGTCGCCTTCCGGCCCTTTGGGCAACGGGAAGACATGCGCGCTGCGGTAGCGGGTTTGCGGATAGGCGCCGATCATGCGCTCGATGCAATGGCGGCTGATCAGCATAAAGCCGGTGCCTGCGAACTGGGCGGTGACGAACCCGTCCTGCCGCGCCGCGTCCGGGCCTTCCGAAAAGCGGCCGACATAGAGCATGGCCGCGGTCGCTGCCGCCTCGCCCTGGCGCAGCCGCGCCTCCGCGCGCGGGTCCCAGTGCAGCGCCTTCAGCGGATACATGCCGGCGACGAGGTCCTTGCCGAAGCGCAGCATGCGCGTGACCTGCTCCGGCTCGAAGCCGATGTCGCCGTCGATGAACAGCAGGTGCGAGGCGGTCGGCACCGAGAGGAAGCGCGCGACCAGCGTGTTGCGGCTGCGGGTGATCAGCGCGTCCTGGCCCAGCATGGCGAGCGACAGGTCGTAGCCGTCCGGTCCCGCCCGCTGCATCAGCGCGATCACCGACTGCATGTACATCTGGGTGACCAGCCCGCCGAAGCACGGGGTCGCGATGAAGACGTGCGGGCGATTGTGCATCGGCCTGGCTCTCCTCCCGGCCAGGCCCAAACGCCTGCCTGCCGACGGGTCCTATCGGAGCCAGGTTTACGGAATCTTAAGCCGCGCCACGACGCGGAGGGTACGGCTGGCTCAGCCCTCCGCCGCGTCCTGTCCCTCTGCTTCCGCGCGCAGGCGGCGGAAGGACCGCACCGAGAACGGCAACATCCCGAGATAGATCACGCCGCCCGCCGCCAGCGCCGCCCAGGGATCGGCCACCAGCACCGCGGCGAAGACCCCGACCCCGAGCATCATCGGCAGCACGTATTCCGCCGGAACCTTGAAGTTCTTGAAGCTCCAGACCGGCAGCGTCGACACCAGCAACACCGCGGTGCCGATCAGCACCAGGGCGCAGAACAGCGGGAAATGCGCGACCGCGAGCAGCCACGGCCAGCCGCCATCGCGCGCCTCGAGACCGAGGAACAGCGGAAACAGCGCGAGCCCCGCCCCGGCCGGCGCCGGCACGCCGGTAAAGAAGTTGTAGGCATAGGCAGGGGATGGAGCCGCATCCATGGAGGCGTTGAAGCGCGCGAGGCGCAGCGCCATGCAGACCGCGAACATCAGGCACGGGATGAAGCCGAAGCCGCGCCAGGTGTCGAGCGACCACAGATACAGGGTGAAAGCGGGGGCGACGCCGAAGCAGAGGAAATCCGCCAGGCTGTCGAACTCGGCGCCGAAGCGCGTCGTCGCCTTCAAGAGCCGCGCCAGCCGACCGTCCAGCCCATCGATGCAGGCGGCAAGCGCGATCGCCATCACCGCCGCGCCGAACCGCGCCTCCAGCGCGTAGCGCATCGAGGTGAGCCCGGCGCAGAGCCCGATCAGCGTCAGGATGTTCGGGATGACGCGGTTGAAGGACGGGCCCTTGAAGCGCGGCCGGGTGCGGCGGCGAAGCCGCCGGGGAAGCCGAACCGGCCGCGGTGGCCAGTCTTCGCGCGACCCTTCGCGCGGATTGCCGCTCATAATGCGACTTCGGCGATCACCGTCTCGCCGCCGATCATCGTCTGGCCTTCCGCGACCAGCGGCCGCACGCCTTCCGGAAGATAGAGATCGGTCCGGCTGCCGAAACGGATGATGCCGAACCGGTCGCCGGCGCGCACCGCATCGCCCTCGCGCACCTGACAGACGATGCGCCGCGCGATCAGTCCGGCAATCTGCACCACGGCGATTTCCCGCCCGTCCAGCAGGCGAAGCGCGATGGCATTGCGCTCATTGAGCTCGCTCGCCTTGTCCATCGCGGCATTGACGAAGCTGCCGTGACGGTAGGCGATGCGGGTGATGGTGCCGTCGGCCGGAACGCGGTTGACGTGCACATCGAGCACGGAGAGGAAGATGCCGATCCGCCAGCGCGGCATCAGCCCGAGCCCGAGCTCCGGTGGCGGCACGTGGGGCGCGACCGAAATCACCCGCCCATCGGCCGGCGCCAGCAAGGCGCCGGGTCGCCCCGGCGGCACGCGCTCCGGGTCGCGGAAGAAATACAGGCAGAACAGGACGAAGATCAGCCCGATCCAGGCGAGCCAGCCGGCGAAGAGCAGTCCGATCACCAGCACGAGGATGCCGATGACGATGAAGGGTCGTCCCGCCGGATGCGGCGGGGCCAGCACCAGGCGCAGCGTGTCGGCGAAGGATCCGGGCATCGAGCCCGGGGTTATGGAGGCTTCACCCTGGCCCGGCAAGCAGCGCCGCCCGCCCGCTATCCCGGGCGCGCGGCGGTCGGTTGCGCGGCGGTTGCGGGCGGGATGGCGAAGATCTGCCCGGGATAGATCAGGTTCGGATTGCGGATCTCGTCCTTGTTCGCCCGGTAGATCACGACGTAGCGCACGCCCTGGCCATATTCGACGCGGGCGATCCGCCACAGGCAGTCGCCGGGCTGCACCACCACCCGGCCGGGGCCGATCGTCGCCGCCGGCACGACAACGCGCTGGAAGGGCAGCTCGACGCGGGCGACGACCCGTCCGGTGGGGGCAAGCTGGTCGACGCGCAGCTGGTGCTTGCCGGCCGGCACGGCGGCTTCGGGGGTGAGCGTCCACTCGCCGGCGGCATCGGAATGGGCGTCGCCGGCGAGATGGTTGTCGACATAGACGCGGACCGGCGCGCCGGCCGGCGCATGACCGCCGAAGCGGACCGCGCCGCGATCGTCGTAATCGACCACGCTGAGATCGAGCTTGCGCTTGCCGCCGCCGGGTTTGGGCGGCACGACCGCCGCTGCGCCGGCCTCCTGCGGCCCCTGCAGCAGGCGTGAAGTCTGGCCGGGCGCCGCCAGCACGGCCAGCGCCGTCCCGGTCCCCGTCTCCGGCCCGGTTCCCAAGGCAACGGCGGCGTTCGCGCGGTGGTCCGGCACGACGATCAGGACCGAACTCGCGGATTGGCGTTGGTCGCTCTGCCAGGGCCGGTCGTGCCCGGCCGTCGCCGCGGGGGGCGGCGGCCCGAACGGCTGGTCGCGCGCGCTCAGCGTCAGCTCGTGGCCGCCCGGCGCCAGCGGCTTATCGGGCAGCAACACCCAGGAGCCGCTGGCATCGGCCCGCGTTTCGCCCAGCGTCTGTGTGCCGCTATGCACCGTGACCTCGGCACCCGGGGCGGCACGGCCGGCGATCACCGCCTCGCCCTGCGGGGTGACGCGGACGATATCGAAGCTCGGCGCCGGGACGGCCGGATGCGCGGCACCCGCAGACGATGCGGTCGCCGGATGCGTAACGACGGTCGGATGCGAGGCGGCGGCAACCAACGGCGCGGGCGCGGCGGGATGCGAGCCAGCCGCCACCGTCGGCGAAGCGACGGCGGGATGCGAGCCAGCGGCCATCGCCGGCGAAGCCGCGGCGGGATGCGAGGCGGAGGCGGCGGAGGTCGCCGCACGGTGTCCGGCCGTGGCCGGCAGGGACGCGGCGGTTTCCGGATGCGTCGGGCCAGACGGGTGGGAAGCAAGGCCCGGCGACGCGCTCGCCGGCAGCGACGGTCGCGCGGGACCAGACGCGCTGCTCGCCGGGTGCGTCGGGCCGACCGAACCGCCGGCAGCGCTTGCCGGGTGCGTCTGCGTGACCGGGGCGGCCGGACCGGGCGCGGCCACCACCGGCACGGGCGGCGGAGTGGCGGCGAGGCGGGACGGAACGCTCGCCTCCGTCACCGGTGGCGGCTGGGCGTGGCGGGTCCGCAACACGAGGACGGCGCCGCCCACGATCAGCAGCACCGCCAATCCTGCCAGAACTGCTCGTCCGGGCCGGGGACGCCCAGCCCCGCCTCGTTCCGCCGTCATGACAGGAGCTTAGACCTTCCCGACGCCGGCGTCATGGATTCGCCATGCAATGGGCGGCGTTTGGACTCTGGCCCTGGCGCTGCCGGCTCGGGGCGCGAAAACCGGGATTTGGCGGGCGAGGTGTCTTCTCGGCAGGAGCCGCCGCGGTACTGCGTCGGTCGCGAAGACCCGTCGCCCCGAGTGACCCCTGCGCGCCGGCAGAGGCCGCGTCCCCCGCACCATTGCCGGCCGCCGCAGGCGGACTGGTGCGTCCGGTCGCATCAGGGCAGGTTCCGCGGCAAGGCGGCCGGCAGGGGACGGGATGGCACGCGAAATAAGATTGTCGATGCGGGTGTGGGACGCGCCGACGCGGCTGTTCCACTGGGCGGTCGTGCTGCTGGTGGCGTTCAGCTATGCGAGTGAGAGCCTGAACCGGATGCAGTGGCATTTCTGGTCCGGCTACGCGGTGCTGGCGCTGCTGCTGTTCCGCGTTGCCTGGGGGTTCGTGGGCAGCGAGACCGCGCGCTTCTCGCATTTTCTGCGCAGTCCGGGGACGGCGTTCCGGTACCTGATGCGCTTCCGCGAGCGCGGCCCCGATTCCCAGATCGGCCACAATGCCGCCGGCGGCTGGATGGTGCTGGTGCTGCTCGCCCTGCTGCTGATCCAGACCGGTTCCGGCCTGTTCGCCAATGACGAGGTGCTGAGCGAGGGACCGCTGGCGCATCTGGTCAGCCCGGCGGCGAGCGACGCTCTGACGCGCATCCACGGCCTCGTGTGGAACCTGCTGCTGGCGGCGGTCGGACTGCACGTTCTGGCTGTTCTCGCTTACGCAGTCGTCCGGCGGCAGGACCTGGTTCGACCAATGATCACCGGGCGCAAGCGTCTTCCGGCGACGCAGCGCCAGCCGCGCATGGCGAGCCCGCTGCTGGCCGCCGCGCTGGTCGTGGTGGCGGCGGGGTTGATCTGGGCGCTGGTGACACTGGGCGGCTAGTGCGATGATTCGGAAATTCGCGATATTTCATGTCGTGAATTTCCGAATCTGAATCACACTGGATTCAATGGTTTAGTGGCCCGATTCACGTGAAATTCGCTGCAGCGAGTTTCACGATCGGGACACCAGAGGTCGTCGCCTGGCAGCCGGTGCGGCATCAAGTGCCGGGTCGGCGTTTTCTGCCGGGCCTCCTTTTGCCGTCGGCAGGGCGATTCCACTCCGGGATGCCGCGGGCGGGACTGGCACGGCAGTTGCTGAACCGATCGTCAGAGAGAGATCGTCGGCACAGCCGGGCCAGCGTCATCGGATTGCGCTTCTGGAACCGTCCAGGTCGCAGGTGGCGGGGGGCCAAGGGACCGGCGGTCTCGCACAAAACAGAGTTGCGAGAGGCGTTGCATGTCAATCAGTTCGGTTTCTTCCAATTGGCCCTGGGCAGCCTCGTGTTCCGCAGCCGCCGCGAGTGCCGCAACCCAGGCCAGCGCCTCGGCCACCACCGCAGCGACGACGACCGGCAGCGGATCGGCGGCGGCAACGGCACTCTCCGGCTCCGGCGCTTCGATCCAGCAGCTCTCGGCCGAGCTGCAATCCATCCTGGTGCAACTGCAATCGGGCGGGGTCGCCACGGGGAATGCATCCGGCACGCCGAGCGAGGGCAGCCAGGCCGCCTCGGCGGTGGCGGCGCAGTCGAACAGCGCGGGCACCCAGAGCGCCGGCGTCCACCACCACCATCACCACCATGGCGGTGGCATGGAATCGCTCGCAAATTCGCAGGGAACCGATCCGGACGGGACGGCCGCCAGCGCGACCGGCTCCGGGACCGCGACCGCGTCCACGGTCTCCGGCACCGCGACCCCGGACAGCACCGCCGCCGCCGAGGCCACCACTGCCGCTGCCGACCAGCAATTCGCCGCGACGCTGATGCAGTCGCTGCAGGTTTAAGGAGGGATCGCACGAGCCCGGGGTGTCGGAGCCCCTGCACCCCGCGCTCGATCGATCCGGACGGCGGCGCTGCACTGGCCCGGGTGCCACCCCGGCAGGCCGCAGCTTCCGCCCATCGCGCCAAAACGGCAGCCGCCAGAAGGGCGGCGCGGCGCCGCCGGTGCAAAGACCGCCATCGGGTTGAGCCGCCGAGGCGCGGCTTCTGCCATGGGGAAGCCGGCGGGAAATTCCCCGCCTTGGCTCGGCGTGCATCGCCCGAGCCGGCGCGCCAGGACGGCGCCTGCCCCCTTCCGGCCAGTCCGGCTGACGACGTCGGCAGCTTGTCTATCGTAAGCACAGCTATTATAGCATCGTGCCATCATCTCCCTCGCCGGTCCGCCGATGACTCAGTACGATTCCGACCTCCTCTTCCTGCTGCATGACGTGGCCCGGCTGTTGCGCACCGATGCCGATCGCCGGGCGCGCGAGCACGGCATGACGCGGGCGCAGTGGGCGATCCTGGTGCGGCTCGATCATCGGCCCGGCCTGTCGCAGAAGGAGTTGGCGGAACTCCTGGAAGTGGAGCCGATCACCGTCGCCCGGCTGGTCGACCGGCTGGAGGCGCGCGGCATGGTGGAGCGCCGCCCGGATCAGCGCGACCGCCGCATCTGGCGCCTGCACCTGCTGCCGCCGGCAACCCCGGTGCTCGACTACATTGCCGCCCAGCGGCAGGAAATGCTGGCCATCGTCGGGCGCGACGTCGAGCCTGCCATCCTGGACGCAATGGTCACCGGGCTGCGCCGGATGAAGGCCACCCTCTGCTCGGAGCGCCGCGCCGAGACCAGGGACGTTGCCTGATGTCCCAGGCCGCCGCGATGCCCCGCGACATCACCGCCGAACCGCGCCAGCGCAGCCGCCACGCGATACGGCTGCTGCGGCCGCTCCTGATGCTGGGCGGCATCGCCGCGGTCGCGGTCGGCGTCGGGTATTGGTGGCTGACCGGCGGCCGGGTGGTTGCAATCGACGACGCCTACGTGCAGGCGGACAAGGTCGCGATCTCCACCGACGTATCCGGGATGGTCGCCGCCGTGCCGGTGCATGAGGGGCAGCTCGTGCACAAGGGTGACGTGCTGTTCCGCCTCGAGCAGCGCCGGTTCCGCATCGCGCTGGACGGGGCGAAGGCGAAGCTGGCGCAGACCGCGCTGACGCTGCAGGCGGCCGAACGCGACTACCATCGGATGGAGAGCGACGTCGCGATGCGCCAGGCGGCGGTCGCCGACGACCAGGCCAACTATCAGCGCTATGCCAATCTGGTGCGCGGCGGCGGCGTCACCCGGCAGGAATATGACAATGCCCGCTTCAAGCTCGCCGCCGACAAGGCGGCGCTGGAGGCGGCGCAGGTGCAGGCGGAGGTGCAGCTCGCCCGGCTGGGCGGCAACGCCGACGCCGATGTCACCACCTTGCCCGCCTACAAGGAGGCGCAGGCGGCGGTGGATGAGGCGCAGCGCCAGCTCGACCATACCGTGGTCCACGCGCCGTTCGACGGCATCGTCACCCATGTCGACGCACTGCAGCCCGGCATGTACCTGACCGCCAGCACCGGCGCCTTCGGTCTCGTCTCGACCGACCATGTCTGGGTGGAGGGCAATCCGAAGGAAACCGAGCTGACCTGGGTCCGGCCCGGTGATCCGGCGCGCGTCACCGTCGACACCTATCCCGGCCAGGTCTGGACCGGCACGGTGGAGAGCATCGCCCCGGCCAGCGGCTCCGAGTTCTCCGTCCTGCCGGCGCAAAACACCTCGGGCAACTGGGTCAAGGTGGTGCAGCGCATTCCCTTGCGCGTGCGGGTCGAACGCAGGCCGGGCGACCCGCCGCTGCGGGCCGGCATGAGCGTCGAGATCGGGATCGATACCGGCCACCAGCGTCGTCTCGCCGACCTGTTCTAAGTCTCCTCGCCGGCGGCAGGGAGTCCAACCTAGGGTAGAAATTCCCCTAGCGCACTTTGGTAAAATCGGACTAGTCTCGCCCCCAGCACGCAGTCAGATGTTGGCCGCGCGAGGTTTCCATGGCCGATGCACAGGAGAGCCCCGCCAGCCCGGCGGTGGATGAGGGCGCCGGCACGCCGGCCGAGCTCGCCGCCCTGCGGACGAGCGGCCTGTTCGACGCGCCCTGGTATTGCACCACCTACGGCCAGGCGATCGCCGGTGAGGCGTTCGAGCATTTCTGCGCCGAGGGTTGGCGCGCCGGGTTCCGACCCAATCCGTATTTCGATCCGCTCTGGTATCTGCAGCGGAATCCCGACGTGGCGGCGGCCGGGCGCAACCCGCTGCTGCATTACCTGCAGGCGGGCGAACGGGAGGGCCGCCGGCCGGTGCCGTATTTCGATCCCGGCTGGTATCGCGGCGCCTGCCGGCTGCCGCCGGACGGGCTGTGCCTTGCCCACTTTCTCGACCTGCGCCGCACCGGCACGGTCAGCCCGATCCCGGAATTCGACGTCGGCTTCTACCTTGCGGCCAATCCCGACGTCGCTGCTGCGGGCGTCGATCCGTTCGAGCACTACCAGTTCCAGGGCTTCCGTGAGGGGCGCAACCCGAGCAGCTGCTTCGATGGCGCGGCCTATGCGCGGCGTCATCCCGGGCTCGGCGGCGAGAATCCGCTGCTGCACTACCTCGACAACCGCAGCGACGGCGCGACCGCCGCGCCCGCGGATCCGGCCGGAACCGACATCCCGACGGAGTTCCGCCGCAACACCGAGCCCGGCCCGCTCTTCGAGGCACGGCGCCGGCTGCCCGCCTCGGCGCCGCGTCAGGCCATGCTGCTCGTCTTCTATCTGCCGCAATTCCACGCGGTCGCCGAGAACGATGCCTGGTGGGGCGAGGGCTTCACCGAATGGGCCAACGTGCAGCGCGGCCTGCCGCGCTTCGCCGGGCACTACCAGCCGCGCATTCCGCGCGATCTCGGACATTACGACCTGAGCGACCCCGGCGTGATGCGCCGGCAGATCGCGATGGCCCGCGAGGCCGGCATCGCCGGCTTCGTCTTCTATTTCTACTGGTTCAACCGCCGCCGCCTGCTGGAGCGCCCGCTCGATAGCTTGCTCGCCGATCCCTCGCTCGACCTGCCGTTCTGCCTGATGTGGGCGAATGAGAACTGGACGCGACGGTGGGACGGGTCGGATGACGAGGTGCTGATCTCGCAGGACTATCGCGAAGCTGATGAGGCGGCGCTGATCGCGGCCTTCGCACGGCATTTCGGTGACCGCCGCTACATCCGCCTTGGCGGCCGACCGTTGCTGATGATCTACCGGCCGGCGCTGATCCCGAACACGCGCGAGACGATCGGCCGCTGGCGCGCGCTGTTTCGCGACATCCACGGCGAGGACCCGCTCTTCGTCATGTCGCAGAGCTTCGCCGCGACCGATCCGCGGCAGTTCGGCATGGACGGCGCAGTCGAGTTTCCGCCGCACAAGCTGGTGCAGGGCCTGCCGTTGCTGAACGACAGCCTGGCCTTGCTCGATCCCGGCTTCAACGCGCAGGTCTACGACTACGACGAGGTGGTCGAGGCGTCAGTCGCCGAGCCGGCGCCGGATTTCCCGCTGATCAAGACCGCGGTGCCGGGCTGGGACAATGACGCGCGGCGGCAGGGCGCGGGACTCGTGCTGCACGGTGCGACGCCGGCGAAATACGAGGCCTGGTTGCGCCGGCTGATCCACCACGCCGGCCGCCACAGGTTCGAGGGCGAGGCGATCGTCTGCGTCAATGCCTGGAATGAATGGGCGGAAGGCGCCTATCTCGAGCCCGACCGGCATTTCGGCGCCGCCTATCTGAATGCGACCGCCGCCGCCGCGGCCGGACTGGAGCGCCCGGCCGCGGCCGGGCGGCTGCTGCTGGTGGGCCACGACGCATTCGGCGCCGGCGCGCAACGGCTGCTGCTGGCGATCGCCCGCTTTCTGCGGCGGCAATGCGGCGTCTCGGTCGAGGTGCTGTTGCTCGGCGGCGGCCCGCTGCTTGCCGCCTATCGCGAAGCGGCGCCGACCACGGTGGCCGAGGACGCGACGGCGCTGGAGGCGGAGCTCGCACAATTGCGGGCGCGCGGCTTCGGCTCGGCGATCGTCAACAGCGCCGCCTCCACCCCGGCCTGCGCCGCGCTGCAGCGGGCCGGATTCGGTTTCACCCTGCTGGTGCACGAGTTGCCGCGGCTGCTGCACGAGCGCGGGCTGCTCGAACCGGCGCGGCAGGCAGCGACGGCGGCGCGAGACGTGGTCTTCGCAGTCGCCGCGGTGCGCGACGCGTTCCGGGCGGCGACAGGCACGACCGGTGACGCCGCCAGCGGACGTGGGGTGCTGCTGCCGCAGGGTTTGTATCACCCGGTCAGCTTCGCCGCGGCGCCCCGCGCCCGGCTCCGCCAGAGCCTCGGGATCCGGCCCGACGCGCTGCTCGTGCTCGGTGTCGGCTATGCCGATCTCCGCAAAGGCTTCGATCTGTTTCTGCAGGTCTGGCGCGAACTCGCGCGCCGCGGCGATGCGCATGGCTGCTGGATCGGGGCCATGGATCCGGGATTGCGCGCCCATCTCGGCCCGGAAATCGCCGCCGCCGAAGCAACCGGGCGCTTCCATCTCCTGCCGGCACGCGAGGACGCGGCGGACTGGTTCGCTGCCGCCGACGTGCACCTGCTGACCTCACGCGAGGACCCGTTCCCGAGCGTGGCGCTGGAGGCGATGTCGGCCGGCACGCCAACCATCGCCTTCGCCGGCACGGGCGGCATGCCCGAGGTGCTGGAGGCACACCGCGCCGGCGCCGTGGTGCCACTCGGCGACGTCGCGGCGATGGCGGAGCAGGCGCTCGTCCTCGCGCGCGAGGCGGACAGCGAGGGGTTCCGCGACCGGCTCGCCGCGGCGGCGCGCCAGGGCTACGCCTTCGACCGCTACGCGATTGCGTTGCTGCATCTGGCGCAACCCGGGCTGCGCGGCATCTCGGTGGTGGTGCCGAGCTGGAACTACGGCCGCTATCTGACGCAGCGCCTGGCCTCCATTTTCGCCCAGACCTACCCGGTGCTGGAGGTGATCCTGCTCGATGACGCCTCGACCGATGACAGCGTCGCCATCGCCGAGGCGACCGCGGCCGAATGGGGCCGCGACATCGCGATCGTCCGCGCGGAGCGCAATTCCGGCTCGGTGTTCCGGCAATGGCAGGACGGAGCCCGGCGCGCCCGTGGCGAGTGGCTGTGGATCGCCGAGGCCGATGATGCCGCCGAGCCGCGCTTCCTCGAACGCCTGGTCGAGGCGCTGGACCGCGCGACCGCACCGGTGCTCGGCTTCTGCGACAGCCGGGCAATCGACGCCGCCGGCACGCCACTCTGGCCTGATCACAAGGCCTATTATCGCGAGTCTGGGACAACGCTGCTGACGACGGACGCGGCGATCGCGGCCGGCGAGTTCCTGCGGGCGGCGATGGCCGAGCGCAACCTGATCCTGAATGCCAGCGCCGTGCTGTGGCGGCGGGCGGCGCTGCTCGACGCGATCGCCGCCTGTGATGATCTCGACGAGTATCGCATGGCCGGCGATTGGCGCCTGTACCTGGAACTGCTCGACCGCGCGGCGGCCGAGGGCGGCGAGATCGCCTACGTGGCCGAGTCGCTCAACCTGCATCGCCGGCACGAGGCGAGCGTCACGCACCGGCTGGAGCCGGCCGCGCACCTGGCCGAAATCACCCGACTGCACCGGCTCGTCGCACAGCGCCTGCCGCGCGAGAGCGCGCTGCCGGGTGCGCAGGCGCGGCTTCGGCAGGAACTGGCGGAGCGGCTGGGCGTGCCGGACGCCGCGCACGGGCGCCGCCCGGTGTTGCGGTGCGTGGTCTGACGGGCCAGCCATGAGCCGACGAGGTTCGATGCGCGCACCGGGGGCATGGGCGTGATCCCGATCCCCGACCTCGCTCTGCCCTCGCCCGCCGAGGGTCGCGCCGGCCGCCCCGCCGATGCCCAGGCGGCATTCGAGCGCGGCCTCGCCGCGGTCCATGCGGCGCATACGGCAGAGGCCCGGCACTGGCTCGACTACGCGCAGCGACTGGCGCCGGCGGATGGCACGATCACGCTGGCGGTCGGGCTGCATCGCCTGCGCGCCCGCGATCCGCTGGCCGTGGAACCGCTGGAACTCGCGGCCCGCCGGGACGACCGGCGGGACGCCTGGCTCGGCCTGGTGGCAGCGCATGCCCGCGCCGGCCTGCCCGATCGGGCGGCGGCGGTGCTTGCCGAGATGCTGTCCCGGCATACCGCGCCCGGGGCCGTGGCGGGACTTTGCGACGCCGTGGCGCTGGAGGCAGAGGCGCCGGGCTGGTGCGGTCTCGCGTCCGGCGGCAGACTCTCGATCTCGCTCGCCTCGGCGTTGCGCGAACGGCGGCTGGTCGTGGCGCTCGACGGCCGCGCGCTGCCGCTGCCGCCCGGGCACGCGACCCGCTTTGCGCTGGCGCTGCCGCCGGACTGGCGCAGCGCGACGCGGCTTGACGTGCTGCTGGACGGGCAGGCGCTGCTCGGCAGCCCACTGTCGCTCGCGGCGATGCGACGCTCCGCCGGCGTCGCGCATTCCGTCGATGGCGCGATCCGCGGCTGGGTCCTGCTCCCGGGTGATCCCGATACCGACCCCGAGGTGACGCTGCGCTGCGTCCGCGGCGCGGTACCGCCCATGCATCTGCGGGCCTCGGCGCCGGCGGACGATCCCGGCGCCCCGCCCGGCGGCCGTGCTTTCGGAATCGACGCGGTTTCGCTCGCCCGCTTCCCAGGCGCGGTCGCGGTGATCGGCCCGGACGGGCGGGCGCTGCTCGGCAGCCCGTTCGATCCGCGCGCCGCGTCGCGCGACGCCGCCGCCGCCGCGGCGCTGGTCCGGCGGCGCTTCGGCCTGCGGCCGGAGGACGTGCCGCCCGGCCTGCCCGACGAGGTGCCGGTGGCCGCTCACCTCCGCGGCCCGCCCGCACCGGCGCCCGATCACCAGCCGGGGATGGCGATCGTCGTCCCGGTGCATGGCCGGCGGCGCGAGACCATCGCCTGCCTCGACTCCCTGCTGACGACGGTCGGCGAGGAGATGCGCGTCATCGTGGTGGACGACGCCTCGCCCGACCCCGAGCTCGTCCGCGCGCTCGACCAGCGCGCCCGCGCCGGCCGCATCCGCCTGATCCGCCTGCCGGAGAACCGCGGCTTCCCCGCCGCCGCCAATGCCGGGCTGCGCGCGGCCGCCGGCCGCGACGCCGTGCTGCTCAACAGCGACACGCTGCTCGCGCCCGGCTGGCTCGAAGGCCTGCGCGCGGCGGCCTACAGCGCCCCGGACATCGGCACCGCGACGCCGCTCTCCAACGACGCCACCATCCTGAGCTACCCGGCGATCGACGGCGGCAACCCGGTCCCCGACCTCGCGGGGACGCGGCGGCTGGCCAGGCTCGCGGCCTCGGCCAATGCCGGGCAGGTGGTCGAGATCCCGACCGGCGTCGGGTTCTGCCTCTACCTCCGCCACGACTGCCTGGAGCGGGTCGGGCTGTTCCGCGAGGATCTGTTCGCCCA
>DATJSJ010000137.1:0-16180 GCA_035504175.1 Acetobacteraceae bacterium | reverse complement strand
GAAAACCTCAACCACGGTGCTACTTGTCACGGACGGCGCGGTGCGTGGATAGAGGTCCTTGACCACGACGCCGGTGAGTGCCGAAATCTCCTCCCTCCAGTTTGCGGCGTTCTGAATGATCTCGCCGTAAGCGTCGTCCGTGCAGTCAAACGAAAGCAAGGTCAAGGTCTGAATCTGGCCTTGCTTCGCCTCGTGCGCAACTGCCGAACACGTACAGCGCTTTGATCATTGGTTTGCTGGCGGCCCACTTGCTGAGCTTATCCAGCGGGATCTCAGGCATTGTCCTAGCCTTGCCGAGTTTCTGCACAGCGCTTGAGCCGGTCGGGTCGGCTTCCGCCGTCGGCCCAGAGACCGGCGCCGGGCCGCCCCACCCGACCACCTAACAACTACCCCTCGCCCCGTCTCTCCCTCTTCGCCCGCCCGCGCCAATCCTCCAGCACGTCCGCAAGCGTCGTCTCCCACGCGATCCGCGGCTGCCAGTCGAGCAGCATCCGCGCCCGGCTGGCATCGCCGCCGGCGAGCGGGATGTCGTTCGTCCGCATTCGCGCCGGATCGGCCTCCACCCGCGCCGCAATCCCCGCCAGATGCAGCAGCGCATCCAGCACCGTGCCCACCCGCCGTGGCGTGCCGGAGGCGAGGTTGAGCACCGTGCCGGGCGGCAGCAGCGCCTCGCGCCGGATCGCCGCGACGTACGCGGCACAGACATCGCGCACGTCGAGGAAATCGCGCGCCGGATCCAGCGCGCCGACCCGGATCACCGGCGTCTGCAGCCCGGCCTCGATGCGCGCGATCTGCCGCGCGAAGGCGGCGACGACGAAGGATTCAGACTGCCCGGGCCCGGTGTGGTTGAACGGCCGGATGCGGATCACCCGCAAGCCCTCGGCGGCCATCGCCCCCAGCGCCAGGTCGGCCGCGGCCTTGGTCGCCGCGTAGGTGTTGAGCGGCGCCGGCACCGCCTGCTCGTCCAGCATCCGCCCGGCGCGGAACGACTCGCCGTAGATCTCGGCGCTGCTCGCGAACACCAGCCGGCACTCCCGCGCCTCGCCCAGCAGCGCGCGGGCCAGGTGCAGCGTGCCGTGCAGATTGACCCGCCAGGCGTGGTCGGGATCGGCGCGCGCGGCGCCGATCGCCGAGACCGCGGCGAGATGCACGCACGCCTCCGGCCGGGTCTTGCGCACCGCGGCCGCAACGGCCGCGGCATCGGTGACGTCGAACTCGGCGGCGTGCAATGCCGCCTCGGGAAAAGCCTCGGCCAGGGCGCGCTGCAGGTGCCGGCCGACGAAGCCGCCGGCGCCGGTCAGCAGGATGCTGCGGGGGACCATCGGCTCAGCGCTGCAACCGCGCCCGGTGGCGCGCGAGATCGGCCTCGACCATCTCGGCCGCGAGCTCCTCGAGCCCGACCTGCGGTGCCCAACCCAGCGCCGCGCGCGCATGCGCCGCATCGCCCTGCAGCGCCTCGACTTCGGCCGGGCGCATCAGCGCGGCACTCGTCACCACGTGCGCCTCCCAGTCGAGCCCGGCATGGGAGAAGGCGATGCGGCAGAAATCGCGGATGCTGGCCGACCGGCCGGTCGCGACGACGTAGTCGCCGGGCTTGTCCTGCTGCAGCATCAGCCACATCGCGCCGACATAGTCGCGCGCGTGGCCCCAATCGCGGCGCGCGTCGAGATTGCCGAGCGG
This sequence comes from Acetobacteraceae bacterium, assembly GCA_035504175.1. Taxonomy (GTDB): domain Bacteria; phylum Pseudomonadota; class Alphaproteobacteria; order Acetobacterales; family Acetobacteraceae; genus DATJSJ01. Next base: position 14,500 of record DATJSJ010000137.1, on the reverse strand, counting down.
CAGCTCGCGCGCCAGGCCGAGCTTGATGCGCGCCACCCCGTCCGTGATCTTGCGCGTGACGAACTCGATGCCGCGCAGCGGGCTCTCATGGTTGAACAGGATGCCCGAGGAGGCGTGCATCCCGAAACTCTCGCGGTAGTTGACCGTCATCCAGTGCGCGTACAGCTTGGCCGCGGCGTAGGGGCTGCGCGGGTAGAACGGTGTCGCCTCGCTCTGCCGCGCCTCGCGCGCCTTGCCGAACATCTCCGACGACGAGGCCTGGTAGAAGCGCGCCTCCGGCTGCGCGATCCGCACCGCTTCCAGCACGTTCACCGCGCCGAGGCCCGTGACCAGCCCGGTCAGCAGCGGCTGGTGCCAGGAGGCGGCGACGAAGCTCTGCGCCGCCAGGTTGTAGACCTCCTGAGGCCGGCAGGCCTGGATGGTGCGGATCAGGCTGGAGAGGTCGGTCAGGTTGGCATCGACGAGTTCGACCCGGTCGAGCACGCCGAGCCAGCGCAGCCGCTCGCCGATGATGTCGGCCGAGGCCGAGCGGCGCATCAGCCCGATCACCCGGTAGCCCTTGTCCAGCAGATGCTGCGCGAGGTAGGCGCCGTCCTGCCCCGTGATGCCGGTTATGAGAGCGGTTGCCATGAACCCCCCGATTCGCGGCGCGGCCCGACGGCCGCGCCGATCGTCCTGTCCGGCGCCGCCGCTGTTGCCGTCCGGGCGCTGCGGAGTAAAGCATCGCGGCGGACAGGTCCATCACCGCGGGCGGATCGATCCGGCCGGGTCGCGGCGCGACCGGCAGGCGGGCGGCAGAGGCGTGGCAGGTCGGGCCCGCCCGGTATTGCACAGCGGAACAGGAGGCATCGTGGCGGTTTTCGGGGAGCGGCGATGACCTTCGTCTCGCATGCGCAGAATTTCGAGGACGTGATGCTGTGGCGCGCCCTGCGGGGTGTCCCGCGCGGCTTCTACATCGATGTCGGCGCCGCCGATCCGGACGTCATTTCGGTGACCCGCGCCTTCTACGAGCGCGGCTGGCGCGGCGTGAATGTCGAGCCGGTCGAGGCGTTTTTCCAGCGGCTGCAGGCTGCCCGACCGGAAGACGTGAACCTGCAGACGGCACTGGCCGAGCGATCGGGGGAGAGAGTGCTGCACCTGGTCGGGGCCGAGCGGGATGCCGGCCTCTCCACGCTCGATCCGGACATCGCCCGCCGTCACGCCGATGCCGGCTGGTCGCTCGCCGTGACGACGGTGCCGGTCACCACGCTGGCCGAGCTATGCCGCCGGCACGCCCCGGGCGACATCCATTTCCTCAAGATCGATGTCGAGGGGGCGGAGGCCGCGGTCCTCGCCGGCGCCGATTTCGCCGCGTACCGGCCCTGGATCGTGCTGGTCGAAGCGGTGTGGCCGAACACGCTCGAGGAAAGCCACGCTGCCTGGGAGCCGCTGTTGCTCGGCGCGGATTACCGGTTCGTCTGGTTCGACGGGCTGAACCGGTTCTACGTCGCGGCCGAGCGGCACGCCGCGCTGGCACCCGCGTTCCGGCTGCCGCCGAACTGGTCCGATGGTTTCCGGCTCACCGATCCGGCGACGGAGGCCCGGATCGCCGGACTGGAGGCCGAACTCGCCCGGCTGCAGCGCCTCGCCGACGCGCGGGGGGCGGAGGTGATCGAGCTGGCCGCCCGGGCCGCGCGGATCGATCGCCTCGCGAACGAGCTCCGCTGGGATGACGGACCGCGCCTGGTGCGCGCGGTGCTGCCGGTGGCGCGCGCGGCCCGGCGCGTCCGCTACGGGCGGCTGCGGCCGGTGCCGGTGCCGGCTCTGCCGCCGCCCGAGCCTTTGCCGGCACTGGGCGCGGATGGGCTGGAAGCGGCGGTCGCGGCGATCATCCGCTCGCAGGAGCGCCTCGCCGACCGGATCGAGGACCGGCTGCATACCCGGCACGACCGTCTGGCCGGTCAGCTCGCGGACCAGACGCGCGTGATCGAGCAGGTAGGCGACCGCCTGGAAGACCGGCTGCACGCGCGGATCGACGAGCTGCGCGGCGGGCTCAACGCGACGACCGGGACCTCGCCCGCGTTGCGCGACCTGCTGAATTCGATCGAGGGCGTGCTGCTGACGCTGGCCGTGGAGCGATCGCGCGACGGGTGACCGCCGGCCGTCAGGCCCCCGCGGCGACTCCGGCCGGGCACAGCGCCCGCTCGACCAGGGCGCAGAACAGATGCGCCGCCACCAGGTGCACCTGCTGCACGATCGGCGTCGCGGTGGCGGGCGCGCGGAGCAGCCGGTCGCAGCAGCCGCGCATCGCCCCGCCCTCCGCCCCGGTGAAGCCGAGCGTCGAGAGGCCGATCTCCCGCGCCGCCGCCAGGGCCAGCAGCACGTTGGCCGAGCGGCCCGAGGTGGAAATGCCCAGCAGCACGTCTCCGGGCCGGCCGAGACCGCGCACCTGGCGCTCGAACACGCGGTCGAAGCCGTAATCGTTGCCGGTTGCGGTCAGCGCCGAGCTGTCGGTGGTCAGCGCCAGGGCCGCGAGCGGCGCGCGGTCGTACATCAGGCGGGAGATGAACTCGCCGGCAATGTGCTGGGCATCCGCGGCGCTGCCGCCATTGCCGCAAATCAGGAGCTTGCCCCCCGCGCGCAGTGCGGCAACCGTCGCCGCCGCCATCGCCGCGAGTTCCTGCTGCAACGCGGCATCGGCGGCGAAGCGCTGCATTGCAGCGAGCGTTTCGGCCAGATACCCGGCGACGAAGTCTTCCTCCTGCACCCCCACCTCCTGCTCCCGGCCGCCCGGATAGGCCGGCGGTGCGGCCGGGGCAAGACGCCAGCGCGGTCCACAATTACCGCTGTGATCGCGAACACGTGACTAAGCCGCCAGATGATGTATGGTTCGGACTGGGGGGCCTCAACGCGCCCCCTGTGATCTCGCGGCCGGCCGCCTATCTGCCGCCCGCAGCCGAACCACCAGCTGACCTTCGGAGGCCGCGCCGATCATGAACGTTGAAGTGCCCCTCGCCTCGCTGGGATTCACGCCGCCGCAATTCTCGGTCGGCGCCACCGAATCGCTGCAGGAGAAAAGGCCGCGCACGTTGAAGCAGGGCGATACGTTCGCCGTGTTCGATCACAACGGCGACGTCATCTCGGGCGACGGCCGCGTCGAGGGCCTGTACCACCTGGACACGCGGCACCTGTCCCATTTCGACGTCCTGCTCGCCGGGCAGCGGCCGATGCTGTTGAGTTCGACCCTGCGCGAGGACAATGCCAGCCTGACCTGCGACCTCACCAACCCCGATTATTACGAGGACGGTGAGGCGGTTCTGGAGCACGACCTGATCCATCTGCGGCGATCGAAGTTCCTCTGGAACAGCACCGCCTACGAGCGGATCGCGGTGCGAAACTTCGCCGACCGGCGGCAGCGTCTGGAGATCGAGATCCGCTTCGACGCGGATTTCGCCGACCTGTTCGAGGTGCGCGGGATGCGGCGCGAGCGCCGGGGCGAGCGGCACCCGCCGCAGCTCGGGCCGGACGGCGTCACCCTTTCCTATACCGGACTCGACAATCGCCGGCGCTTCACCCGGCTGCGTTTCGACCCGATGCCGGCGCGGCTGGAGCCGTACCGGGCGGTGTTTGAGCTCGACCTGCCGCCGCAGGCCCGGGCGGTGCTTTACGTCAACGCCGCCTGCGACGATGCGCCTGCCGAGCGTCGCCCCGGACCCGATTTCTTCGGCGCGATCCGCGCCGCGCGTCGGGCGCTGCGCAGGAATGCCGCCCGCGCGGCGGCGATCGAGACCTCCAACCAGGTGTTCAACGAGGCGGTGCGCCGCTCCGTCGCCGACCTCTACATGCTGGTCACCGATACCGACTGCGGGCCGTACCCCTATGCCGGGATTCCGTGGTTCAGCGCCGCCTTCGGCCGCGACGCCCTGGTCACCGGGTTGCAGACGCTCTGGCTCGACCCGACGCTGGCGCGCGGGATCCTGAGCCTGCTCGCCGAGCACCAGGCCCGCGACACCGATCCGGCCGCCGATGCCGAGCCCGGCAAGATCCTGCACGAGGTTCGTCACGGCGAGATGGCGGAACTCGCCGAGGTGCCGTTCCGCCACTATTACGGCAGCGTCGATTCCACCCCGCTCTTCGTCATGCTCGCCGGCAACTATCTCGATCGCACCGGCGACGTCGAAACGGCGCGCCGGCTCTGGCCCAATGTCGAGGCAGCGCTCACCTGGATCGACCGCTACGGCGACCGCGACGGTGACGGCTTCGTCGAATATCACCGGATGACCGAGAACGGGCTTGCCAACCAGGGCTGGAAGGACAGCCACGATTCCGTCTTCCACGCCGACGGCTCGGCGGCGCAAGGTCCGATCGCGCTGGTCGAAGTGCAGGCCTATGTGTATGCGGCACGCCTCGCGGCGGCGCGCATCGCGACACGGCTCGGCCTTGCGGACCGCGCGACGTCGCTGCAAGCGCAGGCTGCCGCGCTGCGCGAGCGGATCGAGCAGGATTTCTGGTCCGAGGAGCTCGGCACCTATGCGCTGGCGCTGGACGGCGACAAGCGACGCTGCGACGTGCGGACATCGAACGCCGGCCACGTGCTGCTCGCCGGCGTCGCCAGTCCCGACCGTGCCGCCCGCGTCGCGCGGCAGATGATGGACAGCAGCTTCTTTTCCGGCTGGGGCATCCGCACCCTCGCCTCGGGCGAGGTGCGCTACAACCCGATGTCGTACCACAACGGCTCGGTCTGGCCGCACGACAATTCGCTCGTGGCGCTGGGTTTCGGCCGCTACGGCCTGCGGCAGGCGGCGGCGCGCATTTTCGACGGGCTGTTCGACGCCTCGACTTATCTCGACCTGCGCCGCCTGCCGGAGTTGTTCTGCGGCTTCCCGCGTCGTCGGGCGCAGGGGCCGACCGCCTATCCCGTGGCCTGTGCGCCGCAGGCCTGGTCCGCCGGCAGCATGCTGAGCCTGCTGCAGTCCTGCCTCGGCATCAGCTTCGACCCGGACAACCGTACGGTGCTGTTCAACAACCCGGTGCTGCCGCGGTTCATGGACGAGATCCTCATTCGCAACATCCACTTCGACGGTGCCGGTGTCGACGTGATTCTGCGCCGCACCGACGGGGACGTGGCGCTCAACGTTCTCCAGCGCCGCGGCGACATCCGCGTGACGATGACGAGTTGAGAACGCGGGGCCAGCCGGCCCCGACCCAGGTAGCGGGTTTCCAAAGGGCGACTGCCCTTTGGCGGGGTCCAGGGGCGGAGCCCCTGGCCTGCTTCCTTACTTCGCCGCGTCCAGCGCGTGGCGCAGATCGGCGAGCAGATCGTCGATATGCTCGAGTCCGACCGAGAGCCTGACATAACCTTCGGTGACCCCGGTCGCCTCCTGTTCCTGCGCTGAAAGCTGGGAGTGGGTCGTGCTGGCCGGGTGGATCGCCAGGCTGCGTGCGTCGCCGATATTGGCGACATGGTAGAAAAGCTCGAGCGCGTCGATGAACCGCCGGCCTGCCTCCTTGCCGCCCTTGAGCTCGAATCCCACCAGGCTGCCGTAGCCGCCCTTGAGATATTTCTCAGTCCGCTCACGGTACGGCGGTTCGAGTTCGGTCGGGAAGATCACCCGGGTGATTTCCGGCTGTTCCTGCAGGAAGCGCATCACGGCTTCGGCGTTGCGGCAATGTCGCTCCATCCGCAGCGGCAGCGTCTCCACGCCTTGGAGGAACAGGAAGGCGTTGAACGGGGACAGGGCCGAGCCTTCGTCGCGCAGCAGGATGACGCGTGTCCGCAGGATGTAGGCGATCGGGCCGAGCGGCTTTGCCGCTTCCGACCAGACCGCGCCGTGATAGCTCGGATCGGGCGTGTTCAGCAGCGGTTGACGCTGGGGATGGGCCGCCCAGTCGAAATTGCCACCATCGACGATCATGCCGCCGATCGAGTTGCCGTGGCCGCCGAGGAACTTGGTCAGCGAATAGACGATGATGGCGGCGCCGTGATCGAAGGGCCGGCACAGCAGGGGTGCCGCCGTGTTGTCCATGATCAGCGGGATGCCGAGCGGGCGGCCGATCGCCGCGACCTCGGCGATCGGGAACGGGGCGAGTTTCGGGTTGGGCAAGGTTTCCGCGTAGTAGGCGCGGGTGCGGTCGTCGGTGGCGCGGCGGAAGGCCTCGGGGTCGGTCGGATCGACGAAGCGGCATTCGATGCCGATGTCACGCAGCGTGTTGGCGAACAGGTTCCAGGTGCCGCCGTAGAGGTCGGTGGAGCTGACGATGTTGTCGCCGGCGCGGGCCAGGTTCTGCACCGCGAACAGCGACGCCGCCTGACCGGAGCTGACGGCGAGCGCCGCGGCGCCGCCGTCCAGGGCCGCGATGCGCGCTTCCAGCACCGCGTTGGTCGGGTTCATGATCCGCGTGTAGATGTTGCCGAGCTCCTTCAGCGCGAACAGGTTCGCGGCGTGCTCGGTGTTGCGGAACTGGTAGGAGGTGGTCTGGTAGATCGGGACCGCGACGGCGCCGGTTGCCGGGTCGGCGCGCCAGCCGGCGTGCAAGGCAAGGGTCTCGGGGTGCAGGGGGCGTTCGGCCATGGGTTCCTCCGCGATCGCCGTCATTGGGGCGGCGACGTCAGGGTCGTTCTGCCATGGCAATTCCTGCGACGCGAGCCCGGGCCGGCGTGGCGCGGGAGTCAGGGGGAATGCGATGTGCTTGTGGCCGGGTTGTCCGGCCGATGCGGCCCGCGGCATGCGGATCACGGGCAACGACAGGTTGCCACGACGCCATCTGCACTGCTGTCGGGCCGGTCATCCGTCGGCCCACATCCGGCCATGGCGCGCCGCATCTGCGGCGGGCGCTGCGGCGCGGCGCGGGGAGTGAATTCCGCGCAGGCGCAGCGTGACGCTTCGGCAAAGCCCTCTCATAACGCTGTTCCGAGCGACGGTCTTCGCGACGGGGTGGTCATGACGCTCGGGCTGGGGCTGGATGCGGGCGGAACGGCGACGCGCTGGGCGCTCGCCGGGCCGGAGGGCGGGGTCGTTGCCGCCGGTGCGGCGCCGGCGCTCTCCGGGTTGTTGTTCTCGGACGCGGCGCGGGCGCAGGCGAGGGCGGCGATCGAGGTGGTGGCGGAGGCGGTGCGGCCGCATGGGGTGCCGGCGGCACTGCTGGCCGGGGTGACCGGGCTCGGCGAGGACACGGCGGAGGCGAAAGCGCTTGCGGGGATGCTCGCCGCGGCGTTCGGGCTGCCGCCGGCGCGGGTGCGGCTGGCGGACGACATGTGGATCGCGCATCAGGCCCGCTTCGCCCCGGGCGAGGGTGTGCTGGTCTATGCCGGGACCGGCTCGGCGGCGGTGCATGTCGATCGGGCCGGGTGCGCGGTGCGGGTCGGTGGGCTCGGGCACCTGATCGACGATGCCGGGTCGGGCTATGCGATCGGGCGCGACGCACTGCGGGCGGTGCTGCGCGCAGAGGATGCGGAGCCCGGCAGTGGCTGGGGGTGGGCGCTCGGTCGGGCGGTGGCGCGGACGCTCGGGGGTGCCTCCTGGGCGACGGCGCGGCGCTACGCCTATGGCGGCGATCGCGGCAGCATGGCGGCGCTGGCCCCGGCGGTGGCCGAGGCGGCGCAGGCCGGCGATCCGGTGGCACTCGGGGTGCTGCAACAGGCGGGGCGCGATCTCGCGGCGCTGGCGCGGGTGCTGCTGCGGCGTGTGGGAGCGCAGCCGGTGGCGCTTGCCGGCGGCGCGGCGCGGCTGCACGCGGCCGTGCCGCAGGCGATGCGCGATGCGCTCGGCGAGCCGGTCAGCACCGGGGAGATCGATCCGGCGGCGGCGGCGGCGCGGGTGGCGGCGCAATACTCTCGCGCGCCAGAGTGAGGGCATCCGCGACAGGTGACGTCGCCAATCGGATCGCGACGGTCGATCCGTGAAATCGCCCGCACCTCTCGGTTGTTCGGGAACAGAGCAAGGATCGGACAACCCTCGGGAATAGCCGCTTCAAGACCAAGGAATGATGCGGTCCCTCGCATACGCCCGCGGATCAACACCAGCCCTGCCGCATCCCGCCGACCACCGACCGGGAATCCACTTCACGACGGCACGAACCGACCGAGCGCACGTCGGAAGGCGAGCCGTACCGTCCAGCGCAGAACGATGCGCAGCACCACGCCGGCCAGCATCATCCCGAGTCCCAGCCACAGCCAGGGATGCGCGAGCAAAACGTCCAGCCAGCTCCGCGGCGGGGCGCGAACCAGCCGCACCAGGCTTGGCAGCGCCGCGATCAGGCCGCCGGCCAGCACGATCAGGCGCTGCAACAGACGCTGCAGCGCCAGCAGCGCACCGAGCCCGCCGAAGCTCCGTCGCACCGTCTCGAAATGCTGCGCCACCCGCGCGGCGATATCCTGCGGGTCGGCGCTGGTGAACCAAGAGCGCAGGATGTGGGTTTCGGCATGGCCGCCGATGCTCAGCCGGCTGCGCAGCTGGCTGATCCCGTCAGGACCACGCGTCGCGACGACCATCGGGCGGCCCGCGGCAATCCGCCTGGCCTCCGACCAGGCCTGCCGCCAGCCCGCGCGCACGGCCTGGAAGTCCGCGACGGTGGCATCGAACCAAGCGGCCACGCCCTACAGGCTCGATCGGCCTGGCATCAGCAGGTGCAGCGCGCCACCCGCCAGCTCCTTCACCGTGTCGAGCAGGTCGCGCCAGCGGCTGATGGAGATATCGATGCTCTGGCGGTGGATCGTCAGCAGCCATTCCGACGGCAGCTGGCCCAAGCTGCGCTGCACCCGCGTCGTGACGTCGCCGCTGACAAAGACGATCGTCTGAGCGACGATTTCGTCGGTGCCGATGTCCCAGATCTTCTGCAACTGCACCAGGTCGTCGGGCGGGATGTCGTAAGTTGCAGGGTCGATCCGCATCTTGACCAGATCGCCGCGTTTCTTGCCGAGGAACGGCTGCACGGTCTGGTCGAAGTGATCGAACATCACTTTGATCGTGTCGCAGTTGTTCACGATGCGCGACAGCAGCACACGCTGGTTGGCAGCGAGTTTGGCGGCCCCGGGATCCTTCGAGGTGATCGCCCATTGCGCGGCCCAGCGAAGCTGATCGAAGGTGTCCTTGCTCACCGTCAGAAGTGCGCCGACCCATGCCGCCGGCGGCTTCACCCAGCTCGGCGAATTGGGCGGCGGAACGCCACCCGGCAGATCGAAGATGCGCGGCAGGTCCAGCCCCATCAGGCACAATTCATCCGCGTAGCCCGTCGCAATATCGAGCAGTGCGTGCGGCAGAGCCGGCATCTCCTCCGCCGTCATGTTGTCGCAGAGGATGGTATTGACTTCGAGGTTGAGGAGACTGCGCGCCGTTCGCGTCAGATCGAGCCCGGACAGCATCGCGCGCCTGGATGTCCCGGATCGGCGCCTAGCCGCTGCCGGCGGAAGGTGCCGATTGCGCGCCGGCGGAGGCGCCGGTCCGAACCGGGCCGGAGGCCGGCGGCGGCAACTGGTTGAGCTGATCGCCGAGTTCGGTCGCGAGCTTGGTGAATATCTCCACGTTGCGCGCCACGATCTCCTGCGCCTGCTTCACCGAGGCGGCGTGCGCGGCGCGCAGGTCGGCATAGTCCGCACCCAGCAACTTGCCGCTGACAATCTGCGTGATGTCGCCGCCGACGAGGTTTATGTCGGTGATCAGGGCGTCGGCCGGCGTGGCCGGCATCGCGACTTCCATTCGCTCCAGCGTGCCGCTGACCACGGAATCGCCGACCAGCGTCACGATGCGCAAATTGACTGCCCGGCGGATCGTGTCGCTCAGCGCCTGCCAGAAGTCGGTTTCCGCCATCGGGAAGCTCCTGCGAGAAGCGGTGCCGTATCCGCCATGAATGGCCCATTGCACCTGGAAGGTCAACCTTTCGAAACTCTGATAATTCCTTCTCCGTATCGTGATGCAGCGCGTCACGGACGGCAGCGCCCGACGTCCACGCCGGGCCCTGCTGCGGCTGAGCGAGGTCTACGCTTGGAACTCCGGCCGCGAACGGCGCACCCGCGGCGATCCGACCAAGCAAGAAGCGTCACCGGTTCTGCGACCAGGACGAGATCCACGGCGGAGATGACGTGTGCGAGGTGCCGAGCGCATAGCCTGGGCGGGCCGGTCGTCGACCGATCGATCGTGCCACCGCCCGCTCCTGCCCTGCGGACGGAACCGGCGCAACCGGCCCGGCGGCCGTGGCCCCTGTCTTCGAAGCACAGTGCCCGGCGTCACCGGACCCGGAAGTGCGAATCACCCGGGCCCGGCGCCGTCAGGCGTGGTCGGGCGTCAGTAGCGCCAGTGCCCGTGCCGCCAGACCCAGCGATAGCCGTTCCAGTGCCAGTGCCCCGGCACCCAATGATGGTAGCCGTAGGGCGGCGGTGGCCGCGGCTCGTAGCGCGGCGGCGGCATTGGCGGACGGCCGTGATACGGCGGCGGCGGCGGTGGCGGCCCGGGCGGACGCCCTGGCGGCGGCGGGCCGCCGGGTGGGGGATACGTGCCGGGCGGGGGCGGCGGCCCGCCCGGCGGTGGCCCGCCGGGTGGGGGATAGGTGCCGGGCGGAGGCGTCCCCTGGGCCATGGCGCGGAGCGGCGCCGCCGCGACGGCGCCGAACGCCATCAAAAGCCATCGTCTGCCGTGCATGCTCTCTCCTTTGCGGGTCGGACGGGACCCCGGATGCCCGCGCAGCACGCACGCCCAAGCGGGCGAAGGCAAGGCGGGTCCGGGACGGAATGCGGCCCGATGGGGCGCATTCGCGGCGAGGCTGCCCGGCGGCCTCGTCGCTTGACGCGGTGGCCCGGCCGGCGTGATAAGCCGCCCAAATCCGGGTCAGGCATCGCCGCCCGGTCCCCGTGAGGACGCGGGGGCTCCGCCGCTCCGCGAGGGTTCGCGCAGCGGCGCGATCGCGTTTGGGGCGCCCGCAGCCGGGGCGCGATGGAGTGGACGGAATGTTCGACACGCTGTCGGGCAAGCTCTCTGGGGTGTTCGACCGGCTGCGCGGCCGCGGCGCGCTCAGCGAGGCTGATATCGCCGAAGCCCTGCGCGAGGTTCGCCTCGCCATGCTCGACGCCGACGTGGCGCTGCCGGTTGTGAAGAGCTTCGCCGCCAAGGTGCGCGAGCGGGCGCTGCGCACCGAGGTGATGGACGCGGTCGCGCCCGGTCAGCAGGTCATCAAGGTCGTCCAGGACGTGATGGTCGAGGAGCTGGGTGGCGCCGGGGCGGTGCCGCTCAACCTCAACGCCCCGGCGCCGGTGCCGATCCTGATGGTCGGGCTGCAAGGCTCGGGCAAGACCACCACCGCCGGCAAGCTGGCGCTACGGCTGACGAAGCGCGACCGCCGCCGCGTGCTGCTGGCGAGCCTCGACACCCAGCGACCGGCGGCCCAGCTCCAGCTCGCCCAGCTCGCGAGCCAGGCGGGCGTCGCCTCGCTGCCGATCGTCGCCGGCGAGAGCCCGATCGAGATCACGCGCCGCGCCATGGACAGCGCCCGGCGCGAGGGCTTCGACATCGTCATCCTGGACACGGCCGGGCGGCTATCGATCAATCAGGAGTTGATGGACGAAGTCCGCGCCATCCGCTCGGCGAGCGAGCCCGCCGAGACGCTGCTGGTCGTTGACGCGCTCACCGGCCAGGACGCGGTCAACACCGCCCGCGCCTTCAACGAGGCGGTCGGCGTCACCGGCATCGTCATGACCCGGATGGACAGCGACGCGCGCGGCGGTGCGGCGCTGTCCATGCGCGCGATCACCGGCGCGCCGATCAAGCTCACCGGTTCCGGCGAGAAGCTGGACGCGCTCGAGGAATTCCATCCCGAGCGCGTCGCCTCCCGCATCCTCGGCATGGGCGACATCGTCGGCCTGGTCGAGCGCGCGAGTGAGACGATCGACCAGGAGGAGGCCGAGAAGCTCGCCGTCAAGATGATGAAGGGGTCCTTCACCCTGGAGGACTACGCCGGCCAGCTCAAGCAGATCACCAAGATGGGTTCGCTCTCCGGCATCCTCGGCATGCTGCCGGGGGTGGCGAAGATCAAGGACCAGATCGAGGGCGCCAATCTCGACACCTCGATCCTGAAGCGGCAGCAGGCGATCATCTCGTCGATGACGCGCAAGGAGCGGCTGCAGCCCGACATCATCAAGGCGAGCCGCAAACGTCGCATCGCCGCCGGCTCCGGCACCTCGGTGCAGGAGGTGAACAAGCTGCTGAAGCAGTTCGACGACATGTCGGCGATGATGAAGAAGGTGGGCAAGCTCGGGCAGAAGGGGCTGATGCGGCACGGCATCGGCGCGATCCTGCCGAAGGGCATGCAACCCCGCCGGCCGTTTTGACCACCGCCGTTCTGACGCACGCGAACCACGAACACGCGAACCACGATCACATGGAGACCAGCACGCGATGGGATTGAAGATCCGCCTTGCCCGGGCCGGCGCCAAGAAGCGCCCGTACTACCACATCGTCGTCGCCGACAGCCGCAGTCCGCGCGACGGCCGCTTCATCGAGAAGCTGGGCAGCTACAATCCGATGCTGCCGGCCGAGCATGCCGAGCGCATTCGGCTGCAGGATGAGCGCGTCCGCCACTGGCTGAGCCAGGGCGCCGTTGCGACCGACCGCGTCGCGCGCTTCCTCGGCCGCGCCGGGCTCGCGCCGATGCCGGCCTGGACCGAGCAGCCGGTGAAGTCGGCGCCGAAGAAGAAGGCGCAGGAGCGAGCCGCCGCGGCGGCGGCCGGCTGAGGCATATGCCCGCGACCCGCATCCTGCTGGGCGTGATCGGACGGCCGCACGGCGTGCGCGGGCTGCTGCGCGTGCACAGCCACACGGCAGAGCCGGCCGATCTCGCGCGCTACGCGCCGCTCGTGGACGATCGCGGCCGGCGCTGGACGCTCACCTGGCGCGGCGCTTGCGAGGATGGCGGCATCGCCGAGCTGCGCGACGCGGCCGGGCAGCCGCTCGCCGACCGGAGCGCGGCGGAGGCGCTGGTCAACACCTGCCTCTACGCCGAGCGGGCGCAACTGCCGCCGACCGGGGACGATGAGTGGTACCTGGCTGACCTGATCGGGCTCAAAGTGGTCGATGCGGCCGGGGCTCCGATCGGCCGGGTGGCGCTGGTGCATGATTACGGCGCGGGGACGTCGCTCGAGATCGAGCGATCCGCCGCGCCGCCGCTGCTGGTGCCGTTTACCCGCGCCGCGGTGCCGGCGGTGGACGTGGCCGCCGGAAGGGTGGTCGTGGTGCCGCCCGCGGTGACCGACGCCGGGGCGCCGCCCGCGGCGGAGCGGGAGGAGGACGCGGCATGACCTGGCGCACCACCGTCCTGACCCTGTTTCCCGAGATGTTCCCCGGGCCGCTCGGACAGTCGCTGGCCGGCCGCGGGCTTGAGTCCGGGCGCTGGTCGCTGGAGGCGCGCGACATCCGCGCCCATGCCACCGACCGGCATCGCAGCGTCGACGACACCCCGTTCGGCGGCGGCGCCGGCATGGTGCTGCGGCCCGACGTGGTCGATGCCGCGATCGAAGCGGTCACGGATGACCGGCCGCTGCTGTTCCTGACCCCGCGCGGCCGGCCGCTCGCCCAGGCGGATCTGCGCCGCTGGGCCGCCGGTCCAGGCGTGATCCTGCTCTGCGGCCGGTATGAGGGCGTGGATCAGCGCGTGGTCGAGGCGCGCGGTGCGGTCGAGCTCAGCATCGGCGACTACGTGCTGTCCGGCGGCGAGCTGGCGGCCATGGTGCTGCTGGACGGCGTGGTGCGGCTGCTGCCCGGCATCATGGGCGCGGCGGAGAGCGCCGACGAGGAAAGCTTCGCCGCCGGGCTGCTGGAATATCCGCACTACACGAGACCCGCCGAGTGGCAGGGGCGGTCGGTGCCGCCCGTCCTGCTCTCCGGCCACCACGCGGCAATCGCCGCCTGGCGACGTGCTGAAGCGGAGCGGATCACCCGGGAGCGGCGCCCCGATCTGTGGGCGGACTACATCGCGGCAGGCGCGCGGCAGACCGGTGCCGCCGTTGCCAGGGCGGCGGGCGCGCCGTAGAGCATCGACGAGAGGACCTGAGCCATGAACCTGATCCAGCAATACGAGGCCGGGGAGATCGCCCGCCTGACCGCCGCGCGCGCGGTGCCGCAATTCGCGCCCGGCGACACGGTGCGGGTGATGGTCCGCGTCGTCGAAGGCGAGCGCACCCGCACCCAGGCCTATGAGGGCGTCTGCATCGCCCGGTCGAACAAGGGGCTGAACAGCAACTTCACCGTGCGCAAGATCAGCTACGGCGAAGGCGTGGAGCGCGTGTTTCCGCTCTACGCGCCGACGATCGCCGAGATCCAGGTGGTGCGGCGCGGCGATGTGCGGCGGGCGAAGCTCTACTACCTGCGCGGGCGGCGCGGGAAGTCGGCGCGTATCGCGGAGAAGGCGCGCAGCACCGAGACGCAGGCTTCTCCGAGCGAGGCGGCGGAGTAAGAAAGGAAGGCCAGGGGGCTCTGCCCCCTGGACCCCCGGCAAAGGCGCAGCCTTTGCAATCCTTCACTTAAGGGAATGGGGGTCT
>DATJSJ010000136.1:0-2082 GCA_035504175.1 Acetobacteraceae bacterium | reverse complement strand
GGCTGGGTCTTCGGCACGCTGATGTTCGGCGAATCGCAGGTTCGCACCGGACACCTCGTGTTGGGCGCGCTGAAGACCACGACCCTGCGCAACGCGCTCTATGCGATCAGCCGGCAGTTCGAGCGGATCAAGGCGGAAGCGTTGTCCGACGAGTTCCCCCGTCTGCTCGCTTCCTCCCCGGAAGCCGCGCTCGCTGCCGCGGACGGCACGCGCGTCGGCGCGCCAGGTGAGGCGGCGGCCGCCATGGCGCCGGCCGCGATGGGCAAGCAGGAGGCGCTGAAGCAGTTCTCGATCGACCTGACCGAGCGCGCCCGCAACGGCGAGATCGACCCGATCGTCGGCCGCGATGCGGAAATCCGCCAGGTGGTGGATGTGTTGATGCGCCGTCGCCAGAACAACCCGATCCTCACCGGCGAGGCCGGCGTCGGCAAAACCGCGGTCGTCGAGGGCTTCGCGCTGCGCATCGCCCAGGGCGACGTGCCGCCAATGCTGGCCGATGTCAGCCTGCGTACCCTCGATGTCGGCCTGCTGCAGGCGGGCGCCAGCATGAAGGGTGAGTTCGAGCAGCGACTGCGCCAGGTCATCGAGGAGGTCCAGTCCTCCCCCAAGCCGATCATCCTGTTCATCGACGAAGCCCATACGCTGATCGGCGCCGGCGGCGCGGCCGGTACCGGCGACGCGGCGAACCTGCTGAAACCGGCACTGGCGCGGGGTACCTTGCGCACGATCGCCGCTACCACGTGGGCCGAGTACAAGAAATATTTCGAGAAAGACCCGGCGCTCACCCGCCGCTTCCAGGTCGTCCAGGTCGATGAGCCGTCCGAGGAGAAGGCGATCCTGATGATGCGCGGGATCGCCTCGCCGCTGGAGAAGCACCACCGGGTGGTCATCCTGGACGAAGCAATCGAGGCCGCCGTGCGGCTGTCGCATCGCTACATCCCGGCGCGCCAGTTGCCCGACAAGTCCGTCAGCCTGCTCGACACCGCCTCGGCGCGTGTTGCCATCAGCCAGCACTCCGTGCCCCCGGAAGTTGAGGATTGCCGTCGCCGCATTCAGGCGCTCGAGACCGAGCTGGAGATCATCGGCCGGGAAACCGCGATCGGCATCGACGCCGCCGCCCGCGAAGAATCAGCCCGCGCCGCGCTGGAAGCGGAAACGGCACGACTGGCCACCCTCGAGGAGCGCTGGAATGCTGAGAAGGCGCTGGTGGATAGGGTGCTTGCTCTGCGCGCCGCGCTGCGCGACGGCGCTGCACCGGTCGATGAGGCCGCCGCCGAAACGACCCCCGTCGCGGATCGCGGTGCCATGCTGGCCGAGCTGCGCCGGTTGCAGGAAGAGCTGATGGCGCATCAGGGTGAAACGCCACTGATCCTACCCAGCGTCGATGAGCAGGCGGTGGCTGCCGTGGTCGGCGACTGGACCGGCATCCCGGTCGGCCGAATGGTGAAGAACGAGGTGGCCGCCGTGCTGAGGCTGGCGGACACGCTGAGCCAGCGTGTCATCGGCCAGGATCACGGGCTCAAGATGATCGCCAGCCGGGTGCAGACCTCGCGCGCCGGTCTGGACAACCCATCGAAGCCGATCGGCGTGTTCATGCTGTGCGGCCCCTCTGGCGTCGGCAAGACCGAGACCGCGCTGGCACTGGCGGAATCGCTCTACGGCGGCGAGCAGAACCTGATCACCATCAACATGAGCGAGTTTCAGGAGGCGCACACCGTCTCCACCCTGAAGGGCGCACCTCCCGGCTATGTCGGTTATGGCGAAGGCGGCGTGCTGACCGAGGCGGTGCGCCGCAAGCCCTACTCCGTCGTGCTGCTCGACGAGGTCGAGAAAGCCCATCCCGACGTGCACGAGATCTTCTTCCAGGTGTTCGACAAGGGCATGATGGAGGATGGGGAGGGCCGGCTGATCAACTTCAAGAATACGCTGATCCTGCTCACCTCCAATGTCGGCACCGACCTGATCATGTCGCTGTGCCGCGACCCCGAGCTGATCCCCGAACCGGAAGAAGTGGCCAAGGCGCTGCGCGAACCGCTGCTGAAGGTGTTCCCGCCGGCGCTGCTCGGCCGGCTGATCGTGATC
>DATJSJ010000135.1:0-10734 GCA_035504175.1 Acetobacteraceae bacterium | reverse complement strand
CCTGGCGCTGGCGCGGCATCACTGCCCGGAGGCGCGCATTCTCTACGCCCTCGCCGACCTGCACCATCTGCGCCTGGCGCGGCAGGCGGCGGTTGAGGAGCGGCCCGAACTCGCGGCGCGCAGCCGGCAGATGCGGCTTGCCGAGTGCACCGCCGCCTGGATGGCCGACGCTGTGCTGACGCATTCCCCGGCGGAAGCGGCGTGGCTGCGCCAGGCGGTGCCGGAGGCGGAGGTGCATGTCGTGCCTTGGCACGTGCCGCCGCGCCCCGTCGCGACGCCCTTCGCGCAGCGCCGCGGCGTCGGCTTCCTCGGCGGCTACGCGCACGCGCCGAACGTCGATGCCGCGGTCTGGCTGGTCGAGGCGATCATGCCGCTGGTCTGGCGCAGCGATCCGACGATTCCCTGTCTGCTGGCCGGGACCGGCATGCCGGATCGCGTGCGCCGTCTGGCACGCCCCGGAGTCGAGGTTCTGGGCGAGGTCGCCGATCCCGACGCGCTGTTCGGCCGGGTGCGGGTTATGACGGCACCGCTGCGCTTCGGCGCCGGCATCAAGGGCAAGGTGCTGGCGGGCTTCGCCGCCGGCCTGCCCTGCGTGATGACCGGCGTGGCGGCGGAGGGGCTGGGACTGTCGCCGCCGCTGCGCGGAGATGTCGCCGACACTGCGGAGGCGTTCGCGGCGCGCATCCTCGCCCTGCACGGCGATGCCGCGGCGGCGACCCGGGCCGGAGTTGCGGGCCTCGCCCTGGTGCGCGCCGGCTTCAGCGCGGCGCGGGTCGAGGCGGCGCTGCGCGAGGCGGTGACGCCCCGCCCGGCGGCGTTGCGCGCGGTCGGATAGCCCGTGATCGCGCCGCGCGTGCTTCGCCCCGCCACAGGTGTCCGGACCGTGGGCCGCCCGCGCCGCGATCCCGCCGCTGGCGATCGTGGCCGTGATCGCCGGCACCACGGCACTCGCCGGCGTGCCTCGTAAAACAGCACAGGACGTGGCGCGCACGGCGCGATCGGGCCGGCGCGCTCACCGCCGCTCCGCCGCGGACGTCCCCGCGTCCGTGCTCGCCGCCGCCACGGCGCGGTATCGGGCCGGCGAGCATGATGCGGCGGCGGCGCTGCTGGAACCGCTCGCCGCGGCCGAGGCTCCGGATCCGGCGGCGCTGCGGCTGTTCGGCCTCTGCCGCCTGCGCCTCGGCGCGGCGGACGAGGCGCTGGCGCTGCTCGGCCGCGCCCATGCGCTGGCCCCGGACGATCCGCAGATGCAACTGCACCATGCGATGGGACTGCAGGCGACCGGCCGGCACCGCGAGGCGGTGCCGCTGCTCCGCGCCTGCCAGGCGGCGCTGCCCGAGGATGCGGCGCCGTCGCTCAACCTCGCCACCGCGCTGCTGGCGCTGGGCGATGCCGCCGGGGCGCTGCTTGCGGCGCGCCGCGCGCGACTGCGGGCGCCGCGCCTGCCGGCGGCGGACTACACGCTCGGCCTGGCTTATCTCGCGCTGGGTGGCTGGGATGCCGCTGCCGAGGCGTTTCGCCGAGCGACGCGACTGGCGCCGGATTTCGCCGAGGCCTGGCTCAATCTCGGCGTCGCGCGTTACCGCGCCGGCGCCGTGGAACCAGCGAAGCAGGCCTGGCGCGAGGCACTTGCCGTCGCCCCGGATCACCCGGCCGCCGCCGCCAATCTCGCGGCACTGCTGCGCCTGACCGGCGAGGGCGAGGCGGCGGAGGCGCTGCTGCTGCACGCGATCGAGCGCAACCCGGCGGCGGCCGCGCCGCGGCTCAACCTGGCGGCGGACCGGCTGCAGGAGGATCGCGCCGCCGAGGCGCTGGCGCTGCTCGACGCCGGCCCGAAGCCCGACCCGGCGGTGGCGCCGACCTGGGCGCTGCAGCGCAGCCTGGCACTGCTCCGGCTCGGCCGGGCGGCGGAGGCGCGCGACGGGCTCGCGTCGCTCGGCGCGGTGCCGCCAGCACTCGAGTCGCTGTGGCGCTGGCGCCTCGTGCTGCTGGCGCGGGAGGCGGGTGATCTCCCGCGGGCGCGGGAGGAAGCGGCGGCGATGGAGGCATCGCTCGCGCGCGACGGCGCTGCGGCGCTCCCCGAACACCGCATCATGGCGCATTACGATCTCGCCCGGTTCTGGTCCTCGCTCGCGACGCCGGCCCGCGCCATGGCGCACTGGACGGCGGGCCACCGGTTGCTCGCGCGCTTCCAGCCCTTCTCCCGCGCCGCCTATGCGGCGTTCGTCGATGCGACGATCGACGCGTTCGACGCCGATCGTCTCGCCACGGGCCCGCGCGCCGCCAACCGCGATCCGGCGCCGGTCTTCATCGTCGGCCTGCCGCGCTCGGGCACCACGCTCGCCGAGCAGATCGTTGCGTCACACGGAGCGGTGCATGGCGCGGGCGAGCGCGTTGCCTTGACGGCCGCGGTGAGGCGACTGGGCAACGCGGTGGAAAGCGTCGCGGCGGCGCGGCGAATCGCGGGACTCGACGCGGCGGCGCTCGATGCCGCGGCGACGGCCTATCTGCGCGCACTGCACGCACTGGCGCCGGACGCCGCCCGCATCGTCGACAAGATGCCCGGCAATCTGCGCCATCTCGGCCTGGTCGGGCTGATGCTGCCCGGTGCCCGCATCATCCTCTGCGAGCGCGACCCGCGCGACGTCGGCTTCTCGATCTTCACCCACCGCTTCTACGGCCAGCACGGCTACGCGCACGATCTGGCCGACCTCGGCTGGTACATCGGCCAGCAGCGCCGGCTCGCCGCGCATTGGCGCGCGGTGCTGCCGAACCCGATCCTGACCGTGCGGCTCGAGGACTGGGTGCATGATTTTGGCGCGACGCTCTGTCGCGTGCTGGAATTCCTCGACCTGCCGTACGACGCCGCGTGCGAGAGCTTCCACACCAGTGAGCGCCGGGTGCGCACGGTCAGCCGGGCGCAGGTGCGCCAGCCGATCAACGCGCGCGGCCTCGGACGATGGCGGCCCTACGCGGTGGAGCTGGCGCCGTTGATCACCGAGCTGCGCGCGGCCGGTGCACTCGCAGAGGAGGATGCGGACTCGGACAGCAGTCCGCGATACAGCGCCGCGTAGCGCGCCGCCGGGCGGGCCCAGGAGACGTCGGTCGCCATGCCGTTGCGCTGCACACTCCGCCAGGTCGCGGGCTCGGCCCAGAGGGACGCGGTGCGGCCGATCGCCGCTTCCAGCGCATCGCGCGTCACCGGCGCGAACTGCACGCCGGTGCCGGCGCCGGCGGCGAGCGCCATCTCGTTGGCGTCGATCACCGTGTCGGCGAGCCCGCCCACCCGTGCGACGACCGGCACCGCGCCGTAGCGCAGCGCGCAGAGTTGCGTCAGGCCGCAGGGCTCGAAGCGCGACGGCACCAGCAGCGCGTCGGCGCCGCCCTGGATCAGATGCGCCAGGCTTTCGTCGTAGCCGAGCTGCACGCCGATGCGGCCGGGATGCGCTCCGGCGGCGGCGGTGAAGCCGGCTTCCAGCCGCGCCTCGCCGGCGCCGAGCAGCGCGAGCTGCGCGCCGGCGGCGAGCAGGGCCGGCACCGCGTCCAGCAGCAGGTCGAGCCCCTTCTGCCAGGAGAGGCGGCTGATCACCCCGAACAGCAGCGCGTGCGGGTCAGCCGCGAGCCCCAGCCGCCGCTGCAGCGCCGCCTTGTTCGCGGCGCGCGGGGCCGGATCGCTGGCGGCGTAGGTCGCCTCCAGACGGCGGTCCGTCGCCGGATCCCAGACCGTCGTATCGATGCCGTTGAGGATGCCGGAGAGCGAGGCGGCGCGCGCCCGGAGCAGCCCGTCCAGCCCCATGCCGCCTTCCGGCGTGCGGATCTCGGCGGCGTAGGTCGGCGAGACGGTGGTGATCCGGTCGGCGAGCTGCAGCCCGGCCTTCAGGTAGCCGATCGAGCCGTAATACTCGACGCCGTCCACCGCGTAGGCGCCAGGCGGCAGGCCCAGCTCGCCCAGCAGGTCGGGCGGAAACTGGCCCTGGAAGGCGAGATTGTGCACCGTCATAACGGTGCCGGGTCGCCGGCCGGGCGCGTAATGCAGGTAGGCCGGGGCCAGTCCCGCCTGCCAGTCATGCGCGTGCACGATATCGGGCTCGGTGCCGGGCAGCAGGCCGCGGCCGATCGCCGCCGCGACCCGCCCAAGGGCGGCGAAGCGCCGCGCATTGTCCGGCCAGTCGATGCCGTCCGGCCCGGTATAGGGGCCGCCGGGCCGGGCGTAGAGATGCGGCGCGTCGATCAGCAGCAGGTCGAGTCCGCCCACCTCCGCGCCGAGCAGCCGCGCCGGCCCGCCGAACAGGTCGGAGAAGCGGTGCAGCAGGCTCGCCGCGGGCAATGCCCCGAGCACGGCGGGGAAGCCCGGCAGCAGCGTCCGCACCGCCACGTCCTTCGCCGCCAGCGCCGCCGGCAGCGCGCCGGCGACATCGGCGAGGCCGCCGGTCTTGATCAACGGGTAGAGCTCGGAGGCGACCGAGAGGACCCGCACCAGCCGCATGCCGCCCAATCCTCGATCGATCCTATCTCACGCGACGAGCCGGTCGATCATTGGTTGGGTGATCAGGCACACGCCCCCCTCGGTGCGGCGGAAGCGCTGCGCGTCGCGCTCGGGATCCTCGCCGACCACGAGTCCGTCGGGAATGCGCACGCCGCGATCGATCACCACCTTCGACAGCCGCACCTCGCGGCCGACCTCGGCATAGGGCTGGATCACCGCCTCGTCGACGGTCGAGTAGGAGTGCACGCGCACGCCAGTGAACAGCAGCGACCGCCGCAGCGACGCGCCGGATACGATGCAGCCGCCGGCGACCAGGGAACTCACCGCCTGGCCGCGGCGGCCGGTCTTGTCGTGGACGAATTTCGCCGGCGGGGTGATCTCGGCATAGGTCCAGATCGGCCAGTCGCGGTCGTAAAGATCGAGCGCCGGCACCACGTCGGTGAGGTCGATATTCGCCTCCCAATAGGCGTCGACCGTGCCGACGTCACGCCAGTACGCCTCCGCCTCTTCGGTCGAGCGGATGCACGAGCGGGAGAAGCGGTGCGCGTAGGCGCTTCCGTGCCGGACGATGTAGGGGATGATGTCCTTGCCGAAGTCGCGTGAGGAGTTCGGGTCCGCGGCATCCCGGCGAAGCTGGTCGAACAGGAACCGCGTCTCGAACACGTAGATGCCCATGCTGGCCAGCGCCATGTCCGGATTGTCCGGCATGCCGGGCGGATCCTTCGGCTTCTCGAGGAACGAGATCAGCCGGTCCTGCTCGTCGACATGCATCACGCCGAAGCCGGTCGCCTCCATGCGCGGCACCTCGATGCAGCCCACGGTGACGTCGGCATTCTGCTCGACGTGCTGTTGCAGCATGCCTTCGTAATCCATCTTGTAGACATGGTCGCCGGCCAGGACGAGGATGTGCTGCGGCGCGTAGCTCTCGATGATGTCGATGTTCTGATAGATCGCGTCGGCCGTGCCGGCGTACCACATGGTCTCGGAGACGCGCTGGCTCGCCGGCAGGATGTCGAAGCTCTCGTTGCGCTCCGGGCGCAGGAAGTTCCAGCCGCGCTGCAGGTGGCGGATCAGGCTGTGCGCCTTGTACTGGGTCGCGACGCCGATGCGCCTGATGCCGGAATTGAGCGCGTTGGACAGGGCGAAATCGATGATGCGCGACTTGCCGCCGAAGAACACGGCGGGCTTGGCGCGCTTGTCGGTGAGCTCCATCAGCCGGCTGCCGCGTCCGCCGGCGAGGACGTAGGCCATCGCGGAACGGGACAGCGGCGCATTGATGGTCGGCAGAGCGGGCATGGCCAAGTCCTCCCCTGTCTTGGTATCCGGGTCTCTTGGTTCCAGTTGTCCTGGTTCGTGGTGAGTTTGGTCTCCTGGACGATTCGGCAACGCATGCCGCGGCTGCCGGATTGATGCGAGCGTGGCATAGATTGCCCGCGCCGCGCGAGGGGGGCGCCACGGATGCGGCGAAAATGAATTATCGCGTAACGATCCTGTCGGGAGCCGCACGGCTGGTGTGCCTGCCCCGCCGCGGCTTGATCGGCGATTGTATTGAGTGCTCTGCCTAAATACTGTTGGTGTTTTCCGGGCTGTGGCAGGAGTAGCGCGCCATGCCGGCTCAACCGCTTCGGCTCGAAGTGGCCGAGTTCAGCGGCCCCGACCGGTGGCGGTGGGTGCTGAAGGACGCGGGCGGCGCGTTCCTCGCCGATCATTCCATCACCCTGGATCGGACCGATCCGACCTGCGCCGCCCTGCTCGACCTGCCCGGCTATCTGCAATTCCACGCTGCCCCGGACAATCGCGGCGCCGATGAGCGCCGGCTGCTCCGTGAGATCGGCGGCTGGATCGGCGAGCGGGTGCTCGGAGCCGGCATTGCCGCGAGACTGCACGAGCGCGCCAGGCCTGCGGTCGTGGTGCGGGTGCTGGTGCCGCAAGCGGCTGCGCGGCTGCTGACCCTGCCGCTCGAAATCGCCTGCCTCGGCGATGCCGAGCCACTGTCGCGGGCCGGCGTCAGTTTCGTCTTCGAGACCATCGGCCAAAGCCCGCCCGCGGCCGAGCCGGTCGGGCAGCGGCTGCGCCTGCTCGCCCTGTTCAGCCTGCCGCCGGCCGGCAGCCCGCTCAACCTGCGCCGCGAGCGGCAGATGCTGCGCGGCCTGGTCCGGCGCCTGGTGGGGGCCCACGGCCTCGCGGTGAAGCTGCAGGTCCTGCAATACGGCGTGACGCGCGACCGTCTGCGCGAGGTTTTGGAGCAGGGCGAGGGGTGGGACGTCATCCACTTCTCCGGCCACGGCCTGCCCGGCTCGCTGGTGCTGGAGCAGCCGGACGGGCGCCCCGACCTGGTGCCCGCGACCGAGCTCGCGGGGCTGCTGCGCGAGGCCGGCGGCCGGGTGAAGCTGGTGATGCTGTCCGCCTGCCTGTCGGCGGCCGCCAGCATCGACCAGACCCTGACCCTGCTCGATCTGACGCCGGAGGCGGCACCACGCCGGAAGGGTGAAACCGGGGCGGACGCGGCGGAGCCGGCCAAGGCTGCACCGACCGTGGCGCGGGCGCTGACCGAGGCGCTGGACTGCGCGGTGCTGGCCATGCGCTACGCGGTCGAGGACGAGTTCGCGATCGCTTTCGGCGCCGCGTTGTATGACCGGCTGCTGCGGCAGAAGCAGACGCTGCCGCAGGCGATCCGGCTCGCCCTGGGCAGCGCCACCGGCGGGGGCGCCGCCGCCGCCGTGGGTGCGCTCTCCGCCGCCGCACCGGCGCTGTTCGGTCCCCGCGCGGCCGACCTGGTGCTGCTGGCCCCCCAGGGCGCCGGCATCGATCTCGATACCACTCTCGCCGAGGTGCCGCGGGAGGCCAACCACTTCGTCGGCCGCGTCACGGCGATGACCCAAGCGAGTGCGGCGCTGGCCGCCGAAAGCGAGCGGAGCGGCGTGCTGTTCCACGGCATGGCCGGGGCGGGCAAGACGAGCTGCGCGGTCGAGCTCGTGCATCACCATGCCAACGCCGGCGGCTTCCAGCGCTTCGTCTGGTACGCCGCGCCCGAGCAGGGCAAGGACACCGCGGGCGCGCTGCGCGACTTTGCCCTGGCGATGGAACGGCAGCTCGGCCTCCCCATGGTGCATGTCATCGACCGCGACGACAGCTTCCGCACCTGGCTGCCGCGGCTGGTGGAGGTGCTGGAAAACAACGCGGTGCTGATCGGGCTCGACAATCTCGAAAGCCTGCTGACCGAGGCCGGGCAGTGGCGGGACGAGCGCTGGCGCTTGCTGCTGGAGGCCCTGCTGACCCCGGGCGGCCTGTCGCGCACGCTGCTGACCAGCCGCATCCGTCCCGCCGGCCTGGCGGCCTCTGCTCTGGTCATCCCCGTGCACGCGCTGCCGCGGGACGAGGCGCTGCTGCTGGTGCGCGAATTGCCGAACCTGCGGCGCCTGTTGGATGGCAAGGCAGCGGGGATGGGGCTGGCCGAGCAGCGGGCGCTGGTCCGCCGCACGCTGCGATTGGTGCAGGGGCATCCGAAGCTGCTCGAATTTGCCGAGGCACTCGCCAGCGACCCCGCGAAGCTGGCGGCACAACTGGATCGTGCCGACGCGGTGTCGGACCAGATGACCGGCAAGCTGGAGGCCTTCTTCCAGGAGGCGGAGACGCAGCTCGATCCGGCTGCCCTCCTCGCCAGCCTGCGTGGCTGGACCGACCGCATCGCCGGGGCCCTGCCCGAGGCGGCGCGGCTGTTCTTCCAGTTCCTTTGCGCGCTGGAAGAGGGCGACCGTGAGGGCTGGGTCATCCGGGTGAACTGGAGCGACGTGTGGCAGCGCCTGGGTCGCCCGGCCCCGGCTCCGGAATTCGCCCCGTTGCTGGCGCAACTCGTCTCGGCCGGGCTGGTCGATCGGCAAGCCACCGGCGAAGGCGAGGACGATTTCACCGTTGGCATCCATCCTGGCGTGGCCGAGGCCGGGCGGGGAGCGTCCGGCCCTGACCTGCAGCCGGCCGTGGACCAGGAGCTTGCCGCCACCTGGCGGCAGAACATGCAATGGGCCTGGAAGGCGCATGGGCAGCAGCGGACGGGCGCAGCGATCGTCCGCGCCGGATTATCCGGCTTTCCCTATCTCGCCCGCCTCGGGGCGTGGAATGACGCGGCCGTGTTGTTGGATCACACCGTAACCCTCGACGCATCACCCGCGACTGTTGCCGCGGTTCTGCCGCTGGCGCGGCGCCTTGCCGAGGGAGCGTCTGGCACCGGACGAGAAACACAGTACAGTGGTCTCTTGGCCGGGGTCTTGCTGGCAGCCGGCCGTCTTGATGAAGCCGAGGCTATGTTGCGCGAGACCATCGCGCTCGCGGCCGGGCACGGAGATTTCTCAACGGCTTCGGTGGTTTCGGGCGATCTTGCGAATCTGCTCCGGGAGTGGGGCCGACCCGACCAGGCATTGCAAGTGGTGGAGCAAAAGGCGGAATACACTCGGCAGGCCGGCCACGGTCCATGGTCGCAGCTGTTGGACGAGGGGATGCGTCTGCAGGTCCTTAATCAGCTCGGGCAACATCGGCTGGTACTGGACCGTGTGACGACGCTGCGCGCGCAAATGTGCGATCTTCCCAACCCACCGGGGGAGAACGACTGGGCATCCAACGCTTGGAACGTGCGCGAGACGTTGCTGGATGTCGGGAGCGGGGCTGCGCTGCGCCTGGGAGAATGGGAGCAGGCGCTTGAGCTCAATGCAGCGGCTCTGCGGAGCGAAATGGATCGCGGAGCCAGTCAGCTTCAGTTGGCCCGCGGCTGGTTCAACGACTATGGACCGCTGCTGGGCTTGGGGCGGCACGACGACGCTCGCGCGCTGCTGCAGCGGTGCCGGGCCGTATTCGAGCAGGTGAATGCGGTCTCGGAGCTCGGTGCCATCTTCTCCGCGCTAGGCGATCTCGAAAGTGGCTTGGGCCACCATGATACGGCCCGGCGCTTCGAGGAAACGGCGCTACGCTATCGGTACGTCGCAGGCACGCCACAGGAAGTGCGCACCAGCCATTTCAACCTGGCCAACTACCTTATCAGGACTGGCGCAGACTGGCGCAATGTCCTGACCCACCGGCTGGCCGCGATCCTCATCGCTGCCGCGACACAGTCGGGAATGCTGAGACAGGATGTAGCAGCCCTCGCAGGTGATTTTCGCCAGGCCGGCCGCCAGGCGGAAGCGGCGCTCCCGGTGGATTTCGCCGGTCTCTGCGCGACCGTGCAGGAGGTCGAAGGCGTGCGGTTCCAGGAACTGATGCAACGGCTGCTATCGAATGGTGTCAACCCGAACGAACTCCTGCACGCCATGATCGCCAAGGCGATGGAGATGAACAGCCGCGAATGACCGCGGTCTGCGCCGGACAGAGAAGACGGGCCCGAGATTCGGGATAGGCCCCGCGGAAACGAAGCCTGCCGCCAATCAGCGATCCGATTCGCATCAGGCTTGGCTCGCCATTCCGGCAGACCGCGCGATTCGAAATGAGCGCGCCGGCGGCGGACTCCTCCGCGCTCGCCACGCCCAATGAATCCGCGTCACCCGCCCGACCGGATCGAAACGCCCGCGGCTACCCACCCACCATCAGTCGCACGATCTCGTCGGGATTGGCCTCGCCGATGGCGCGCTCGCCCGCCATCACGCCCCGCCGCAGCACGACGATGCGGTCGCTGACCGCGAAAATGTCGCCGAGATTGTGCGAGATGAAGATCACGCCGACGCCGCTGCCCTTCAGCGAGCGGATCAGGTCCATCACCTTGCGCTGCTCCGGCACGCCGAGCGCGGCCGTCGGCTCGTCCATGATCAGCACCCGCGCCTTCCAGTGGATGGCGCGGCCGATCGCCACTGCCTGGCGCTGCCCGCCCGAAAGCGCCCGCACCGGCCGGTCC
The DNA here is from genome assembly GCA_035504175.1 of Acetobacteraceae bacterium. Lineage (GTDB taxonomy): Bacteria > Pseudomonadota > Alphaproteobacteria > Acetobacterales > Acetobacteraceae > DATJSJ01. Next base: position 373 of record DATJSJ010000135.1, on the reverse strand, counting down.
AGCCGGTCGAGATGGATGTCGAGAGGCTCCAGCGCCAGCGCCGCTGCCTCGCGCATCTGCCGCCGGTCGATCACCGGCAGGCCCCAGCGCGGATGCGGCATCCGGCGCATCGGCTCGCGGCCGAGAAAGACGTTGGCGCCGACATCGAGATTGTCGGCCAGGGCCAGGTCCTGGTAGATCGTCTCAATCCCCTGGTCGCGCGCGGCCTGCGGGTTCTCGAACTCGACCGTGCGGCCCTCGTAGACGATCTCGCCCTCGTCGGGGCGGAACACGCCCGAGATGATCTTGATCAGCGTCGACTTGCCGGCGCCGTTGTCGCCGGCGAGCGCGACCACCTCGCCCGCGTGCAGCCGGAAATCAACGTCCTCCAGCG
>DATJSJ010000134.1:0-5653 GCA_035504175.1 Acetobacteraceae bacterium | reverse complement strand
GCAGCTCGCCGGGCTGACCATCGCCGAGGCGGTCACGGAGGTCTACGCCCCGGTGCCGCTGCGCGCCGTGCAGCGTCGCCGGCTGATTCTGGCCGACGCCGCTTGACCGGCGGCGCGGTCGGACGCCCCGCCTCGCAGGATCGCGTCTCGGAAGATCGCGTCTCGCCGGACCGCGCCGCGCCCATCGTGCCGGACGCCGTCCGCCGGCCGACGCTGATGCTCCTGCCGCTGATCGCGACCGTGTTCGTCGGCATGCTTACCGTCGGCATCCCGCTGCCGACCATCCCGGTCTGGGTGCATCACGACCTCGGCTTCGGCACCGTCACGGCCGGCTTTGCGGTCGGTATCCAGTCGCTGGCGACGCTGGCGACCCGCCAGCCCGCCGGGACGATCGCCGATACGCGCGGGCCGAAACTCTCCGCCCTGCTCGGCCTCATCGCCGCCGCCCTGGCCGGCTTCACCTACGTGCTGGCGACACTGCCCGGGCTGTCGCCGGGCGGCGCGCTGGCCGTGCTCATCGTCGGCCGGCTGATCCTCGGCTGCGGCGAGAGCCTGCTGCTGACCGGCGTGCTGGCCTGGGGCATCGGCCGGGTCGGCCCGCGCAACGCGGGCAAGGTCATCAGCTGGAACGGCGTCGCCATGTATGGCGCGCTCGCCGCCGGGGCGCCGATCGGCATGGCACTGCTTGGCCGGTTCGGCTTCCGGGCCGTCGCCCTCGCCGTGACCCTGCTGCCGCTGCTGGCGCTCGGCGTCGCCCTCGCGGTGCCCGCCGTATCGACGCCCGGCGGTCGGCGGCTTGCCTTCGTGCGGGTGCTGGGCGCGATCTGGCAGGAGGGGCTCGGCCTCGCCCTCGCGACGATCGGCTACGCCGCGCTCGCCGCCTTCATCTCGCTCGACTACGCCGCACATGGCTGGTCCGGCGCCGGCCTCGCGCTCACCGTGTTCGGCATCGGCTTCATCGCCCCGCGCCTGGTGTTCTCGGGCCTTGCCGACCGGGTGGGGGCAGCGCCGATCGCGCTCGTCTCGCTGGCGGTCGAGACCGCGGGCCAGCTCGTGCTGGCGGCGGCCGGGCGGCCGGCGGTCGCGCTGGCCGGCGCGTTCGGCACCGGGCTCGGCTTCTCGCTGGTGTTCCCGGCACTCGGCGTTCAGGCCGTCCGCCGTGTGCCGGCGCAGAATCGCGGCGCGGCGCTTGGCGGCTTCTCCGCCTTCCTCGACGTCGCGATCGCCGTCACCGGCCCGCTGACCGGCGCCATCGCCGCCCGCTTCGGCTATCCCGCGATCTTCCTCGCCGGCGCCGCCGCGGCCGCCGCCTGCATGGCGCTGGTCGCCGCCACCCGCGCCGCACAGGATCGGCGAGACGGGACTCCGTCCGGCTGACATAACGGGGCCATGTGCCACCACCACTGCGACGGCACGCGCCCGGTCATGGCAAGGCCGGGCGCGGCCATCTCACGCCATGCAGCCACCCGATGCCGCGGACGCGGCTGCCATGGCTGAGCCCCGGCATCACCTCCTGATCGCGGGAACGGGCCGGGCGGGAACGAGCGCGTTGGTGCGCTACCTGACCGCGCTCGGCCTCGACACCCATGTCTCCCGCCGCGGCCAGGCCGCGGAGTGGGCGCCCGACGCGCAGGCCGGGCTCGAGGACCTGCCACTCACCGCCGTCTCCCCGGACCTGCCCTATGTCGTCAAGGCGCCCTGGTCGTACGAGTTCATCGAGCACACGCTGCGCGATCCGGCGATCCGCATCGACGCGGCGATCCTGCCGGTGCGCTCGCTGCGTGCCGCCGCCGCGAGCCGCAGCATCGTCCAGTTGCAGGCGCTGCATCGCACCCAGCCCTGGATGGCGGACATGCCCACCACCTGGGAGCATTTCGGCTCGGTGCCCGGCGGCCTGGTGTTCTCCATGAGCCCGACCGACCAGGCGCGGGTGCTCGCGGTCGGGTTCCACCGGCTGCTGGAGCACCTGGTCGTCGCCGATGTGCCGGTCGTGCTGCTGGCGTTTCCCCGCTTCGCGACCGACGGCGACTATCTGTACCGCCGGCTGGCGCCGGTGCTGCCGGTCGGAGTGGCGGCCGAGCGCGCCCGCGAGGCGCATGCGGCGACCTTCCAGCCCGGGAGCGTCCGGGTCGAGGAGGAACTCGAGGGCGAGATATCGGCCGGCGAGAATCCGCCCGAGCTGATGGCGCTCGACAACGCCGCCCTCCGCCGCGAGCTCAAGCGGCTGCGCGGTGAGCTGGCCGAACAGCACCGTTGCGCGGCCGATCTGCAGCACGAGGTCGAGCTGCTGCGGGGGAGCCGTTCGTGGCGCATGACCCGCCCGTTGCGCCGCCTCGTCAGCGCCGCGCGCCGCCTGCGATCGCCATAGCTTGCGATCGCAGCCCCGCTACCCGCGTCCCTCCACGAACCGGGCCATCGCCTGCAGCGTCTCCTCGCTCACGTGGTGCTCGATGCCCTCGGCGTCGCGCCGGGCGCTCGCGTCGGAGACACCGATCGCCGCCAGGAAGCGCAATACGATCTGATGCCGCCGGCGCGCCGCGATCGCCTGGCGCTGCCCCTCTTCCGTCAGGAAAATCGACCGGTACGGTTCCGCCCGGACCAGCCCGTCGCGCTTCAGCCGGCCGATCGCCTTGACCACCGTCGGATGCGCGACGCCCAGCCGCCGCGCGATGTCGACCGCCCGGGCCTGGCCGGTCTCCTCGAGCAGGTCGGCGATCAGCTCGCAATAATCCTGCGCCAGCGCGCTGCCGCGCGCCTCGCGCGACCGACGAAAGCTCTCCGCCTGCGCCGTGCGCTCCGCACCCGCTGCCACCGCCGCGCCGCTCATCGTGATCATGATAGGAAATTTTGGCCCGCGACCGCGTACCACGGCAAGCCCTTGCAGGTTTGTGGCATGGGCTATATTTTATGGCCCGTGCTGCAATCCGGTCCCGAGGAACGCGACGTGTCACAGGCGCAGGGCGTGGGCGAGCTCGGTCATGCGAGCCGGCGCGTTCGCCTGCAGGCGCAGGAGAGTCTGGCGGGCCGTCGTCGCGGCCTGGCGGCGCTGCTGCCCTTCATGGGGCCGGCCTTCATCGCCTCGGTCGCCTACATGGACCCGGGCAATTTCGCGACCAACATCCAGGGCGGTGCCGAGTTCGGATACGAGCTGCTCTGGGTCGTGATCTTCGCCAATGCCGCGGCGATGCTGTTCCAGGCGCTTTCGGCCCGGGTCGGCATCGCCACCGGCCGCAACCTGGCGGAGCTGAGCCGGCAGCACTTCCCCCGCCCGCTCGTGCTCGGGATGTGGGTGGGCAGCGAGATCGCCGCGATGGCGACCGATCTTGCGGAATTCCTCGGTGCGACCATCGCGATCAACCTGCTGCTCGGCCTGCCGATGCTGGCCGGCGCCGCGATCACCGGCATCGCCACCTACGCCATGCTGCTGCTGGAGCGGCGCGGCTTCCGTCCGCTCGAGGCGCTGATCACCGCGCTGGTCGGCGTGATGGCGCTGTCCTACCTGATCGAGATCGTGCTGGCCCGGCCCGACTGGGCCGGGGTCGCCCGCGGCAGCTTCGTGCCGCATCTGTCGAACTCGGACGCGCTGCTGCTCGCCGTCGGGATCGTCGGCGCGACTGTCATGCCGCACGCGATCTACCTGCATTCCAGCCTGACGCAGCATCGCATCGTCCCCGGCAACCGCGACGAGGCGCGGCGCATCGTCGGCTTCTCAAATGCCGAGGCGGTGATTGCGCTGACGCTCGCCGGGCTGGTCAACATGGCGATGCTGATCATGGCGGCGGCGGTGTTCCATCACGGGCACAGCGAGGTTGCCAGCATCGAGACCGCCTATCACACGCTGACGCCGCTGCTCGGCGCCGGCGCCGCCTGGGTGTTCCTGCTGTCGCTGCTGGCCTCCGGCCTGTCGAGCTCGGTCGTTGGCACCATGGCCGGACAGGTCATCATGCAGGGCTTCGTCGGCTTCCGCATCCCGCTCTGGCTGCGGCGCCTGGTTACCATGGTGCCGAGCGTGGCGGTGATCGGCGCCGGCGTGAACACCACCTATGCGCTGGTGCTCAGTCAGGTGATCCTCAGCCTCGCCCTGCCCTTCCCGATCGTCGCCCTGCTGCTGCTCGCCGCTCGCCGCGATGTGATGGGCGGGCTCGCGATCGGTCGCACGACGCGGCTGCTCGCCTGGGGCGCCGGCTGCCTGATCCTCGCCCTCAACCTCGTCCTGCTCTGGCAGACAGTCGCAGGATAGGGCAGCCTCGCTCCACGTTCGGCCGCGCCGGTCCGGACGGGGAGGAATGGACAGGATGAGCACCGCCGCTGCGGCCCCGGCCGCGACGGAGATCGGCCGGACCCGCTGGTTCCGGCTGATCCCGATCGGGATGGTCGTCTACATCATCTCGTTCATGGACCGGACGAACATCAGCTACGCCTTCTCCGGCATCGGCCACGACTTCCATGTCGGACGTGCGGCGCAGGGCGCGGCTGGCGGCATCTTCTTCATCGGCTACGTGCTGCTGCAGATCCCGGGCGGCCATCTCGCCGAGCACTGGAGCGCCAAGAAGTTCATCACCGTCATGATCCTGTTCTGGGGCACGATGGCGATCCTGTGCGGCCTGGCGCAGACCTACACGCAGCTTCTCGTCGCGCGCTTCTTCCTCGGCGTCGCCGAAGGCGGAATCTGGCCGGCCATGCTGGTGCTGATCAGCCACTGGTTCCCGGTCCGCGAGCGCGCGCGGGCGTACAGCTTCTGGATGGCCAACCTCGCCATCTCCTCGATCATCACCCAGCCGCTCTCGGGCTGGATCATGGCCACCACCGACTGGCGCACGCTGTTCTTCATCGAGGGCGCGCTGCCGTTCATCATCGCCCTGCCGCTCTGGGTGATGTTCGTCAAGGATTGGCCGCACGAAGCGCCGTGGTGTTCGCCGGCCGAGCGCGACTATATCGAATCGTCGCTCGCCCGCGACCGCGCCAATGACCCGCCGCACGTGCCGTTCCGCGCGATCTTCACGCACGGCACCGTCTGGCAGCTCGTGCTGGTCTATTTTCTCGTGCAGATCGGCTTCTACGGCCTGAACATGTGGCTGCCGACCCTGCTCAAGCACATGACCGAAGCCGGCTTCGGCGCCGTCGGGCTGATCGCCGCCCTGCCCTATCTCGCGGCCATCATCGCCATGTGGGTCAACGGCAGCTTCGCGGACCATAACGGCAACTATCCGCTGCACGTGCTGATCCCGATGGCAGTCGCGGCCGTCAGCCTGGTGCTGTCGGTGACGATTGGCGCCGCCTCGATCCCGCTCGCCGTGCTGTTCATCTGCCTCGCGATGGCGGGGGCGCTGTCCTATGACGGGCCGTTCTGGGCCGCGGCGTCACGCGCCCTGCCGGCCGCCGTGGTCGGCGGTGCCATGGGGCTGATCAACGCGCTCGGCAATCTCGGCGGCTATTTTGGCCCGTTCCTTGGCGGGTATCTGCAGGATGCAACCGGCGGCAGCTTCGTCGCCACCGCCATCCTGCTGGCGGCCTCGTTGCTGGCCGCCGGGATCGTCATGATGACGGTGCGGGTGCGTCGAGGGGCGATGACGGTGGCCAAGTAAGGAAGAGTCTTCTTTTTCTGAAGAAAAAGAAGCAAAAAGACTTTTATTCGTTAGTCTTGGCAATGGGT
>DATJSJ010000133.1:0-5847 GCA_035504175.1 Acetobacteraceae bacterium | reverse complement strand
ACCGGGACCTGGGGGAACCACGAGGGCTCCATCCTGCTGTGGTGCCTGATCATCGCGCTGTGCGGCGCGGCGGTGGCAACGTTCGGCGACAACCTGCCGTCCTCGCTGCGCGCGCGGGTGATCGGCGTGCTCGGCGCGGCCGCCGTCGGGTTCCAGTTGTTCGCACTGCTGGAAAGCGACCCGTTCGCGCGGGTCTGGCCGCCGCCGCCGGACGGGCGGGACCTGAACCCGCTGTTGCAGGACCCCGGCCTCGCGATCCATCCGCCGATGCTCTACATGGGCTATGTCGGCTTCGCGGTGCCGTTCGCATTCGCCGTCGCGGCGCTGCTGGAAGGCCGGATCGACGCCGCCTGGGGCCGCTGGGTGCGGCCGTGGACGCTGGCGGCGTGGTGCTTCCTCACCGGCGGCATCGCGCTCGGCTCGTGGTGGGCGTACTACGAGCTGGGCTGGGGCGGATTCTGGTTCTGGGATCCGGTCGAGAACGCTTCTCTGCTGCCGTGGCTGACCGGGACGGCGCTGCTGCATTCGGCGATCGTGGTGGAAAAGCGGGAAGCGTTGAAAACCTGGACGGTGCTGCTGGCGATCGGGACGTTTTCGCTGTCGCTCTCCGGCACGTTCCTGGTGCGCTCGGGCATCCTGAACTCGGTGCATGCGTTCGCCAACGATCCGGCGCGCGGCGTGTTCATCCTGGCACTGCTCGGCATCGTGATCGGCAGCTCGCTGCTGCTGTTCGCCGCGCGCGCGCCAGTGCTGGCGGCCTCCGGCATTTTTGCGCCGGTCTCGCGCGAAGGCGCCCTGGTGCTGAACAATATTCTTCTCTGTTCGATCACGGCCGTGGTGCTGACCGGCACGACGTACCCGCTGTTCGCCGACCTGCTGCTGGGAGAAAAACTCAGCGTCGGGCCGCCGTTCTTCAGCGCGACGGTGTATCCGCTGGCGCTGCCGCTGTTCGCGGCGATGGCGGTGGGGCCGATGCTGTCGTGGAAGCGCGCCAATCTCGGCGAGTCGCTGCTGCGGCTGTGGTGGGTGGCGGCGGCTTCGCTGGCCGTGGGGCTGGTGGCGGCGCACTGGGCGAAGTGGCTGCCGGCGGCGGCATTCGGGCTGGCGGCGTGGCTGGTGCTCGGGGCGCTCGCGGACCTGCTCGTGCGGGTGCGGGTGTTTCACCAGTCGCTGCCGGCGAGCTGGCAGCGGCTGCGCGGGCTGCCGCGCGGCTCGTTCGGCACGACGCTGGCGCATGCGGGGCTCGGCGTGACCATTGCCGGCATCGCCGGGATGTCGCTGGCGAGCAGCTCGATCGTGCTGCTCAAGCCCGGGCAGAGCACGCAGGTGGGCGGCTACCAGTGGACGCTGCTGGACCTGCACGACCGCGCCGGCCCGAACTACGCGGCGCGCGTGGCCGACATCCGGATCAGCCGCGACGGGCGCATGGTCGCGATGCTGGCGCCGGAGCGGCGCAGTTTTCCGGTGCAGCGCATCACCACGACGGAGGCAAAGATCGCCACCAACCTGGTGCGCGACCTCTACGCCGTGCTGGGCGACGAGCGCGACGGGGCGGCGGTGCTGCGGCTGCACGTCAATCCGCTGGCGCCGTGGATCTGGCTGGGCGCGCTGGTGATGGCGCTGGGTGGGCTGCTCTCGCTGGCGGACCGGCGGCTGCGCGTGGGGGCGCCGGCGCGACGCGCGGTGCTGCCGGCCGGCGTCGAGCCCGGCTTGCGATGAACCGGCGCGTGCTGCTGCTGGCACCCTTCGCCGCGACGGTCGCGGCCGGCGCGGGATTCCTCGCCATGCTGCACCGCGCGAGCGACGGGCAGTTCGATCCGCACGAAGTGCCGAGCATGCTGATCGGCAAGCACGTGCCGCCGTTCTCGCTGCCGGGCGACCCCGGGTTCTCCGACAAGGATCTCTCCGGGCGCCCGATCCTGGTGAACTTCTTCGCCTCCTGGTGCGTGCCCTGCATCGAGGAGGCGGGGATGCTGATGAGCCTCAAGCAGACCGGCCTGCCGCTCTATGGCATCGCCTACAAGGACAAGCCGGCGGCGACGGCGGCGTTCCTGGCCGAGCACGGCGACCCGTACGCGCGGCTGGCACATGACGCGCCGGGGCGGGTGGCGATCGACTGGGGCGTGACCGGCGTGCCGGAGAGCTACCTGGTCGACAAGGACGGCATCGTGCGCTGGCGCTGGGTGGGGCCGTTGACCGAGGACGCAGTCACCGGCGAGCTGCAGCCGATGCTGCGGCGCTACGCATGAAAGGGTTTCTGATCGGCGTCACGCTGCTGCTGGCGGCGGCGGGGCCGGCCTGGGCGATCAGCGATCCCGCCGAGGCGCTGGCGAACCCGAAGCAGGAGGCGCGGGCGGAGGCGATCGGCCGGCAGTTGCGCTGCCTCGTCTGCCAGAACGAGAGCATCGAGGATTCCGGGGCCGACCTTGCGCGCGACCTGCGCCGGATCGTGCGCCAGCGCGTGGCGGCCGGCGATTCCGACCAGCAGATCATCGCCTGGCTGGTGGCCCGCTACGGCAACTTCGTGCGGCTGAAGCCGCCGTTCGAATGGGGCACGGCGCTCCTGTGGGGCTCGCCGGTGCTGGCGCTGCTGGTGGCGGGAGGGATCGCGTTCGCGGCGCGGCAGCGCCACCCGGCGCCGCCGGCGCCGCTGGATGCCGCCGAGCAGGCGCGGCTGCGCTCGCTGCTGGACTCATGATCTTCGTCGCGATCGTGCTGTTGGCGGCAGTGGCGCTGGCGCCGCTGGGGCTGGTGCTCCGCCGGCGGCGCGCGGCGCACGGGCGGCGGGAGAGCGCGCTCGCCATCCAGCGCGCGCAACTGGCGGAGCTGGACCGCGACCTCGCGGACGGGCGGATCGCGCCCGCCGAGCACGCGACGGCGCGGCTGGAGGTGCAGCGGCGGCTGCTGGCGACGGCGGACATCGCCGAGCCGGAGGTGCAGGCGGGCTCGGCCGTGCCGCTGGCGGCGACGCTGGTGCTGGTGCCGGTGCTGGCGCTGGCGCTGTACGCGATCGACGGCCACCCCTCGATGCCGGCGGCGCCGCTGGCCGAGCGGATCGTCGCGGCGCAGCGCGACAACCAGCAGGCCGAGGCGCTGATCGCCAAGCTGCGCGAGAAGCTGGCCGGGATGGACCAGACCTCCGAACTGGCGCGGCAGGGCTACCTGCTGCTCGGCAATGCCGAGGACAGCATGGGCCACCTGGAGCGCGCGGCGGTGGCGTGGCACCGGGCGCTGGCGATCCGCTTCGACCCCGGGCTGGCGGCGCTGACGGCGGAGGCGCAGACGCGCTTGCAGGGGCACGTGAGCCCGCAATCCGCCGACCTGTTCCGCCGCGCGCTCGCCGAGGCGCCGGCCGACGCCCCCTGGCGGAAGCTCGCCGAGCAGCGGCTGACGGAGGCGGCGAAGCAGTAGCGGTCAGCGCAGCTCGCTCAGCAGGCTCAGTTGCCGGTTGTCGTTGTGCGAGAAATCCGGCAGCGGGATCGGGTAGTCGCCGGTGAAGCAGGCGTCGCAGAATTTTGGCGCGTCACCGTCGCGCTCGCCGACGCCGAGGGCGCGATACAGCCCGTCGATGGAAATGAAGGCGAGGCTGTCGGCCCCGATCAGCGCCGCCATCTCGTCGACGCTGTGGCGTGCCGCGAGCAGCTTGCCGCGCTCGGGCGTGTCGATGCCGTAGAAGCAGGAATGCGTGGTGGGCGGCGAGGAGATGCGCATGTGCACTTCCGCGGCGCCGGCCTGCCGCACCATCTCGACGATCTTCTTGCTCGTCGTGCCGCGCACGATGCTGTCGTCGACCAGCACCACGCGCCGGCCCTCCAGCACCGCCCGGTTGGCGCTGTGCTTCAGCTTCACGCCGAGATGGCGGATCACGTCGGTCGGCTCGATGAAGGTGCGGCCGACATAGTGGTTGCGGATGATGCCGAGCTCGAACGGCACGCCGCTCTCCGCCGCATAGCCCATCGCCGCCGGCACGCCGGAATCGGGCACCGGCACGATCACGTCGGCCGGCACGTGGCTTTCGCGCGCCAGCTCCGCGCCGATCTGCTTGCGCGCCTCGTAGACCGGACGGCCCTCCACCAGCGAATCCGGGCGGGCGAAGTAGATGTACTCGAACACGCAGAAGCGCGGGCGGACGCGGCCGAAGGGCTTGATGCTGTGGATGCCGTGGTCGTTGATCACCACGATCTCGCCGGGTTCGACGTCGCGGACGAAGGATGCGTTGACGATGTCCAGCGCGCAGGTTTCGGACGCCAGCACCCATCCGCCAGTGCCTTCGTTCCCGATCCGCCCCAGGATCAGCGGGCGCACGCCCAAGGGGTCGCGCACGCCGATCAGCGCCTCGTTCGACAGCGCCACCAGGGAGTAGGCGCCGACCACCTGCTTCAGCGCGTCGATCAGGCGATCGACCACGGTAGAATACAGGCTGATGGCGATCAGGTGGACGAAGACCTCGGAATCGGTAGTGGACTGGAACAGGCAGCCGCGGCGGACCAGGGTGCGGCGCAGGACGTGGGCGTTGGTGAGGTTGCCGTTATGCGCCACGGCGAAGCCACCGAACTCGAAATCGGCGTAGAGCGGCTGGATGTTGCGCACGACCGTGCCGCCCGTGGTGGCGTAGCGGTTATGGCCGACGGCGGAGGTGCCGGGCAGGCCGGCGATCACGCGGGCGTCGCTGAAATTGTCGCCGACCAGGCCCATGCCCTTGTGCGAGTGGAAATGCTTGCCGTCGCTGGTGACGATGCCGGTGGCTTCCTGGCCGCGGTGCTGCAGCGCATGCAGGCCGAGAGCGGCGACCGCTGCGGCATCGGGCACGCTCCAGACGCCGAAGACCGCGCATTCCTCGTGCAGCTTGTCGTCGTCGTGCGGCAGGGTGGTCGGCAGGTCCATGCCTTTCGCTCTCCTAATCGCGCGTCGATCCGCCAGCGGTCCGGCTGAGCGCCGATCCTTGTGGCGTGGCGTGCAGCAAATCGTCGGCGGTGGCTTCGCGCCCGGTTGGTGGGGCGTAGAGCCGGGGCCGGTAGTCCACGGGCAATTCCTGCACCGCCCAGCGTGCGCCGGCAAAAGCGGGCTTGAGGAACATTGCCTGCTGCACGGGCTGCGGCCAGCGGTCCACCGGCACAACCATCCCTGCCACGATATAGGCAAGGATCACCACCGCCGCACCCCGTGCGAGGCCGAATACCAGCCCCAACGTACGGTCCAGGCCGCCGAGCGGTGAAAAGCGGACAGCGCGGCCGATCACGTGCGCCACGAACATCAGAACGATCAGGGAGACGATAAAGATGGCGGCCAGGGTGGCCGGATCGACCCAGTAGGCGCCGCCGAACCAGGCATGCGCCTGGGGCTTGGCCAGCGGCAGGCCGTAATAGGCCGCGGCACCGGCGCCGATCCAGGCGCCAATGCCCAGCACCTCCCGCACCAATCCACGCATGAAGGCGAGCAAGGCGGAGATGGCGAGCACGGCCAGGGCGGCGAGGTCGACCCAGGTCATGACGATGGCCCCGAAAGAACTGCGCTGGTTGCATCACGCCGTAGAGTCATGCGCCTGCCATCTGGTGGTTCCCGCGTCTTATCGTCCGCTTCGCCCCTCGCGCCAAGGCAGGATAGCGCAACAAGCGGCGAGTCGGGGGTGAACATGCCGAGGCTGGCGGTTTTGCCACGCTGGTTTCGGCGGTTTCGGCCGGCCGCCACTGCCACCCGCATAGGTTCTTTCTTGCTGCGTGCTGCATAGGCGTGATAGGGGTAGGGAGCGCCGGTTGTCCCGACACCCCCTCCCTCCGAACCGGACTGGCAGATCTCCCGCATCCGGCTCTCCGGTCGGTGGTCTCACCCACAAGGGGACTGGCGGAC
>DATJSJ010000132.1:0-11700 GCA_035504175.1 Acetobacteraceae bacterium | reverse complement strand
GTGCAGTAGCAGAGCCCGTTGCGGTCGACGAACACGTCGGCCGAATGCAGGACCACCGGGCGGTCGGGGCGCGGGTCGACGAGCTTCTCCGGCGCCGGCGGCACGCAGGCCGCGACCTCGATCGGCCGGTACTTGTCGCGGATGTCGAACACACGCAGCCCGGCATTCTGCCAGGTGGCGAAGATCAGCTCCTCGCTGACCAGGCCGTTCGGCCGGTTCTCGTAGATGTTGTGCGGCCCGAAATGGCCACCGACCGCGAGGTAGTCGCGATCCGACGGTGCCGGCAGCGTCGCGATGCTGATCGGGTTCGCGCGCACGCGGTTGTCGAAGATCCAGATCGGCTTCTCGCCGTCCTCCTGATTGTCCAGCACGGTCTCGTCGACGACGACGAGAAGCTCGCGGTTGGGCAGCGGCAGCGCATTGTGCGTGCCGCCGCCGAACGGCGGCGCCCAGCTCTTGTGCACGATCAGCCTCGGGTCGGCGCGGTCGGCCACGTCAACCACGGCGAGACAGGCGTCGCGCCAGCTGCAATACGCCGTATCGTCGTGGATGATCGCATGGTGCAGCCCGTAGCGGCCGAATTCGCTCGGCCAGTGCGGCGTCTCGCCCGCGGCGAGGTTCATGCCGGGCAGCCAGAACTTGCCGGCGAGCCGCGGCCGGGCCGGATCCGCCATGTCGATCGTGACGAGGATGTAGTCGCTGAAGCCGTCGAGCAGCGCCGAGGCATAGGCCCAGCGCCCGCCGGTGTACCAGCTGCGTTGCTGGCCGCCGCCCTCGACCGGCATGAAGCCGATCTGCCGCGGCGAAGCCGGCGCGGAGATGTCATAGACGGCCAGCCCCGCGGACCAGTCGCGCGCGACCGGCGCCGCCGCGTGGAAGCCGCCCGACTTGCCCTTGTAGTAGTTCCGCTCGTCGGCCAGTTCGGGCTGGGCGAACATGTCCTTGGCATGGACGACGAGCAGCAGGTCCTCGTGCTGCTGCAGATGCAGCGTCCAGGTGTTGGCGGGCGCGGCGATGAAAGCCGCGGGCCGCGGCTGTGATGGGTCGGACACGTCGACGACGGAGAAGCCCTTGGAGAAGATGTGTCCGATATAGGCATGGCCGCGATGGACCATGATCTGCACGCCGTCGGCGCGACCGCCCCCCTGGTCGGTATGGCCGATCAGTCGCATGTTGCGCGCGTGGCTGGGCGTGAGGCGGTCGGTCATGGCGCGCCTGCTCCTACTTGCCGGTCCAGATCTTGGTATAGATCGCGCGGTAGCCGTTGTTCGGGTCGTAGACGTTGTGCTCGCCGCCGTCTGCGTTGACGTTGGCATGCGTGAAAAGATGCACCGGCGGCACGTAGCCGCTCCACTTGTCGCCGTTGAACGCGCGGTTCAGCTCGTCGATGCACTCCCAGCCCTGCAGCGTCAGCGGCTCGGCGACCGTCGCCACCTGGTATTGCTGCGTCCGGATGCGCTCGAATGCCGAGGTGGAGCCGTCGCCCGCGGAAATGTTCCACGGCTTGCCGTCCCCGGAAATGCCGGCCGCCTGCAGCGACGGGGCGATGAAGTCGAAATAGAGATCGTTGATGCCGAGGCTCTCGGTCCAGTGCGCGCCGAAGCGTTGCAGCAGGCTGGTGGCGAGCTGCGGCATGCGGGTCGCGACCGCCGCGAGCGGCGTGACCTCGGTCGCGAGGACCTTGCAGCCGGCGCATTTGCGGATCTCGGCGGCCATCGCGTCCGATTTCTCGATCGCGACCTTGTAGGCGGAGTCGGTGAAGATCACGACGCCGGCGTGGCCGTCCGACAAGACGATCGCATAGTCGGCGGCGACGCGCGCGACGTCCAGCGGATCGGTCGTGATGTTCGCGTACACCTCGGGATTGCTGAGCGGCCCCGCCTTGGTCCCGGCGTGCCAGCCGACCACCTTGATCCCCGCCTTCTCCGCGCGCTCGACCATCGGCGCTTCCTGCAGCGCGTCGACGCCGCCGAGGATGATGCCGTCGGGCTTCAGCGCGATCGCCTGGCCCATGGCGGAATCCTGCCCGGAGACGGTGCCCTGGCCGTCGAGCGTCCGGAACTGCCATCCCGCGACCTTCGCCGCCTCCGCCGCGCCGACCCCGACGCCGCGGGCGCCGCCGTTGCGCTGGTCAGTAGAGACGTAGACGATCAGCTTGTGCGGTGCGGCGCGCGGCCCGGTGGTCGGTCCGTCCCAGTTGGAAACGGGCCGGGTCGCCCGCGCGATGATCGCCTTCGCCTGATCGACGAAGCTATCCGCATGCGCCGTGGCGGGTGCCACGGCCGCGGCGAGCGCAAACAGCGCCAGCCGGCTCCTGGTCAGCTTTGTCATTCCGTCCTCCCGATGGTCTCGCCCGTGATGGTCTGGCTCGTGATGGTCTGGCCCGTGTTGCTCGGGCCCATGTTGCTCAGGTCCGTACCGGTTGCTCCCGGCGTGTTCGCTGCCGCCTGCGGCACCGCTCCGGCGCGCCGCACGCCCGCACCGCGCCGTTGCGCGTAGCCCGCGAGGCCGATCGCGATCACCAGCGTCACGCCGTTGAACAGCGGCTCGACGAAGAACGAGCCGCCGAGCTGCTGGATGCCCGAGATGCCGACGGCGAGGATCAGCACGCCGACCAGCGTGCCCCAGACGTTGACGCGGCCGGGCCGGATCGTCGTCGAGCCGAGAAAGGCGCCGACCAGGGCCGGCAGCAGGTATTCGAGGCCGACGCTCGCCTGGCCGATCCGCAGCTTGGACGCGAGCACGATCCCGGCGAAAGCCGAGAGCGTGCTCGAGGCGATGAACACGGTGATGATCGTGCGGCGGACTGCGATGCCGTTCAGGGCCGCGACCTTCGGGCTGGCGCCGACGGCGTAAAGCTGTCGCCCGAGCGGCAGATGCTCGGTCACCACCCACAGCACCAGCGCCAGCGCCAGCACGTAGAAGGTGGTGATCGGCAGCCCGAGCACGAACCGCCCGTTGATGTCGAGGAAGGCGAGCGGCAGCGCGCCCACCACCTGCTGGCCGCCGGTGTGCCAGAGCGCGAGCGCGTAGAGGATGGTGCCGGTGCCGAGTGTCGCGATGAAGCTGTCGATCTGCGCCACCTCGACCAGAAGCCCGTTGATCAGCCCCATCGCGGCCCCGGCGACGAGCACGGCGAGGCAGGCGAGCCACCAGGGTACGCCGTAATTCACCTGCAGGCTGATCGCGAGGATGTGCCAGAGCACGATGCCGTAGCCGACGGTGAGGTCGATCCGGCCCGCCATCATCGGCAGCATCGCCGCGAGCGAGAGCATGGCGATGATCGCCTTGTCGCTCAGGATCGAGCGCAGGTTCAGCATTGTCGGGAAGGTGTCCGGCAGCAGCACCGAGAAGAACACGATCAGCGCCACGGTCAGGATCGGCAGGCCGTAGACGGGGAGCAGCCGTCGCGCCGCCTCGCCGCGCGTCATGGCGGCGAGCTCGGCGCGCGTCGGCTCGAGGGCGGTCGACTTGAGCGATTGCATCGCCGTCGCCCCCGCCGCCTACCGGCCGGTCGCAGCGAAGCGTTGGCTCCACAACGACCACGCCTTGGCACGGGCACGGGACCGTCGGCCCATCGCGATGTGCCGGCTTGCCATGAGCGCCGGCATTAGGCGGCCGCCGCCGCGCTGGCGCTGGCCGCGGCGAGCAGCGCCTCCACCGACAGATCGTCGCCCGCGAGTTCCACGACCACGCGGCCGCGGTCGAACACGAGCGCGCGGTGGCAGATCTTGGCGACCTCCTCGAAATCGCCGGAGACGAGCAGGATCGCCGCCCCCGCCGCCAGCGCCACGTCGAGCAGCCGGTAGATCTCGGCCTTCGCCCCGACATCGACACCGGCGGTCGGATCCTCGATGACATAGACGGAGGCGCGCAGATTGAGCCAGCGGCCGATCACAACCTTCTGCTGGTTGCCCCCGGACAGCGCCTCGATCGACAGCTCGGGCGCGTTCGGGCGGAGTGCCACCTCGGCGCCGAGCGCGCGGGCGGCGGCGCGCTCGCGCTGCGGCCGCAGCAGCGACCAGGCGGAGCGCCCGGCGGCGAGCGGGTTGGGGAAGAAATTCTCCCGCACGGTGCGGCTCGGCAGCACGGATTCCGACCCTCGCTCGCCGCAGACGAGGTCGATCCCGGCCGCCATCGCCGCGCGCGGCGACGCGGGTGAGATCGTCTTCCCGTCGAGCACGATGCGCCCCGTCTCCAGCTGCTGAAGACCGAACAGGGCGCGCCCGATCACCTCCTGCCCGGCGCCGCGCAGTCCGACCAGGCCCACGACCTCGCCGGCGCGCAGCGAGAGGTCGACCGGGCCGACATCGGCGCTCGCCAGGCCATCGAGCCGCAGCCGTTCCGCGCCTTCGCGCAGCGCGGGGCGGCGGAAGACGCGGCCCGGTTCGCGGCCGACGATCAACAGGATCGCGTCCTGCATGCTCGTCCCGGCGACCGGCCGCACCCCGGCGACGCGACCGTCGCGCAGCACGACCATCCGGTCGGCGATTTCGAACACCTCGTCGAGCCGATGCGAGACGTAGATCAGCGCCGTGCCGCGGGCGCGCAGCGCGCGCAGCGCGGTGAACAGCCGCGTCGCCTCGCCGGTCGGCAGGCTCGCGGTCGGCTCATCGAGCACGACGACCTCCGCCTCCGCCGCCAGGGCCCGCGCGATCGCGACCATCGAGCGCTCGATCCGCCCGAGCGAGGCGACGCGCGTGTCGGGATCGATGTCGAGACCGACGATGTGCAGCACGTCCCGCGCCCGGCGCACCGCCTCGGGCCAGTCGACCAGGCCGCGCCGCCGCGGATAGCCGAGCGTCAGCGACACGTTCTCAGCGACGGTCATCCACTCGATCAGTCCGAGGTCCTGATGGATGAAGGCGATCGGCAGCCGCCGGGTGCCGGCGAGCGCGCCGTGCCAGCGGATCTCCCCGGCATCGGCGGCATGCACGCCGGCCAGGCACTTGATGAGCGTCGATTTGCCGGCGCCGTTCTCACCGAGCAGCGCCAGGATCTCGCCGGGCCGGATCGAAAGATCGACGTCCTGGAGGGCGACAGTGCTGCCGAACCGCTTGGTCAGACCCGTAATGGCCAGAACGGGAGACGCGATTCCACCTGCGTCCGCGGCTGTTCCCAAGCGACGATCCCTCCGCGTGGCGCTCTGCAGGCCCGCTTTGGCCAAAGCGTGCCTCCCCGATGGGGGATTGTAAAGGCTCGCGCCCGGAAGCGAGGCAATCGGAACGATGCAGGCCGCGACGGATACAGCGACCGCTGATTCGCGGCCCCGCATGCAGCCGCCATTGCTGCGCCGCCGATCATTGCGATCGTGCATCGCGCCACACCGCACGACGCGGACGATGCGTCAAAGCCGGAGCACGCGTCGCGGCACTCTGGACGTGCGATCAGGACGGCGAGCGGTAGAAACGTCGGCAATCATCGCGATCGCCGGGTGCCCGCGACGCCACGTCGCGCGTCACGGTCGTGTCACCGGCTCTGCCGCACGTCGGACGGGCTTCCCCCGAACTGCGCCCGGAACGCCCGCGCGAAGGCGGAGCCCGACCCGAACCCCGCCATCACCGCGACGCGCGCCACCGGATGGTCGGTGTTCTCCAGCAGCCGGCGCGCCAGGAACAGGCGCAGTTCCTGGTAATAGGCGAGCGGCCCGACGCTGAGCCCGGCCGTGAAGCGGCGGTGCAGTTCGCGCGGGCTGACGCCCACCGCGCCCGCGATCGCCGCGACCGGCAGTGGCGTCTCAATGTTGCGCTCCATCACCCGGATCGCCCGCACCAGCACGCGGTCGCGCCGCGCCAGCGGCCCCACCGCGCGCATGTGCTGCGGGTCGCCCGGTCCCTGATGGCGGTCGTAGAGGAACGCGCTGGAGACGCCGAGCGCCAGCGCCGGGCCGAATTCCCGCCGCACCAGTTCCAGCATCAGGTCGAGCGTCGGCAGCGCGCCGCCTGACGTCATGCGGTTGCGATCGATGACGAAGCGGTCGGGCACGACCTGCAGCGCCGGGAAGCGCTCGGCGAAATCCGCCAGATCCTCCCAATGCGTCGTCGCCCGGAAGCCGTCCAGCACGCCGGCCGAGGCGAGCACGTAGGCGGCCGATTCCATCCCGCCGATCGCGGCCCCGCGCCGCGCCGCGGCGCGCAGCGCGCGGCGGACCGGCTGCGTCGCGTGCCGGTCGGCGTCGTAGCTCGCGATCGCCAGCAGTCCGTCGGCGGCGGCCGCGTCGGCGAGCGCCGCGTCGGGCCGCACCACCAGGCCGCTGCTGCTCGCGACCGGCGCCCCGGATTCCGTCAGCACCTGCCAGGTGAAGACCGGGCGGCCGGCAAGGCGGTTGGCAACCCGCATCGGCTCCATCACCGCCGCGAGCGTCATGTTGGAGAAGGACGGCAGCACCAGCAGGGCGAACCGGCGCGGTGTCCGATCCGGCACGATCATGGTCCGATCCTGTATCGCCGGCCGCGCCGCGGCTGCAATAGCCTGCGCGCCGGCCATGGAGTGCGGCGCATGAACTGGGACGTCTTCATCACCTGTGCGGTCACCGGCGCCGGCGATTCGACGGCGCGGTCGGACCAGGTGCCGGTGACGCCGGCCGAGATCGCCGCCGCCGCGATCGAGGCGGCGCGCGAGGGCGCGGCGGTAGCGCACATCCACGTCCGCGATCCGGCAACGGGCAAGGGCGCCCGCGATACGGCGCTGTACCGCGAGGTGGTCGCCCGCGTGCGCGAGTCCGGCGTGGACGTGGTGCTCAACCTGACCGCCGGCATGGGCGGCGATCTCGTCTTCGGCCCGGTGGAGCAGCCGCTGCCGCCCAATCCCGCCGGCACCGACATGGCCGGCGCCGAGGAGCGGCTGGTGCACGTCTCCGAACTGCTGCCGGAGATCTGCACGCTCGACTGTGGGTCGATGAATTTCGCGGCGGGCGGCGACTACGTCATGGTCAACACGCCGGCGATGCTGCGGGCGATGGCGGCGCGCATCCAGCGCCTCGGCGTGCGGCCGGAGCTGGAGGTGTTCGACACCGGGCACCTGGTCATGGTGCGCGAGATGCTGCGCGACGGGCTGCTCGACGATCCGGTGCTGATCCAGCTCTGCATGGGCATCCCGTACGGCGCACCGGACGACCCGGCGACGCTGGGTGCGATGGTCGCCAATCTGCCGCCGGGTGCCGTGTTCTCCGCCTTCTCCATCGGCCGCATGCAGCTTCCCTACGTCGCGATGGCGGCACTCGCCGGCGGCAATGTGCGCGTCGGGCTCGAGGACAATCTCTATCTGTCGCGCGGCGTGCTGGCGACGAACGGCGCACTGGTGGCGCGGGCGGCGACGATCCTGCAGGCGATGGGCGCACGCATCCTCGGTCCCGAAGATGTGCGCGCGAAGCTGAAACTGGCGAAGCGCGGCTGAGGCGGCGCGCATGGACGGGATCAGGACGGTCGGGCTGCTCGGCGGCGGCGTGATCGGTGCCGGCTGGGCGGCGCGTGCGCTGCTGAACGGGCTCGATGCGGTGGTCTGCGACCCCGATCCGGAAGCGGAACGCAAGCTCGGCGAGGTCGTCGCCAATGCGCGCCGCGCCTGGAGCCGACTCACCCTCGCGCCGCTGCCGGAACCGGGGCGGCTGACGCTGGTGCGCCACGTGGAAGAAGCGGCGGAGGGCGCCGATTTCATCCAGGAAAGCCTGCCGGAGCGCGAGGACCTCAAGCGCACGCTGTTGGCACGGGCGGAAGCCATGGCGCGGCCGGACGTGATCATCGCCTCCTCGACCTCCGGCCTGCTGCCGACGCGGCTGCAGGCGGGACTGCGCCATCCGGAGCGCTTCACGGTCGGGCACCCGTTCAACCCGGTGTACCTGATGCCGCTGGTGGAGGTTTGCGGCGGCGGGCAGACCTCGGCGGAGACGACGCAGCGCGCGGCCGCGCTCTATCAGGCACTCGGCATGCGGCCACTGGTGCTGCAGCGGGAGGTCGATGCCTTCATCGCCGACCGGCTGATGGAGGCGCTGTGGCGCGAGGCGCTGTGGCTCGTCCACGACGGCATCGCCACCGCCGAGGAGATCGACGACGCCATGCGCTTCGGCCCCGGCCTGCGCTGGGCGTTCATGGGCACGTTCCTGATCTACCGCATCGCCGGCGGCGAGCCCGGCATGCGGCACTTCATGGCGCAGTTCGGCCCGTCGCTGAAATGGCCCTGGACGAAGCTGATGGACGTGCCAGACCTGGACGACGCGTTGCTCGACCGCATCGTGGCGCAGTCCGACGCGCAGGCGCGTGGCGAAGCGATCCGCGACCTGGAGCGCAAGCGCGATGACTGCCTGGTTGCGGTCCTGCAAGGCCTGCGGGCGCAGGATTACGCCGCCGGCGCGGTGCTGAAGGCGTACGAGGAGCGGCTGTATCCGAGCCATGGCGCGGTTTCCGCAGCGCCCGAAGCCAAACCGGACGCGCCACTGCTGCTGCACCGCGCGCGCGTCGAACCGGGCTGGGTCGACTACAACGCGCACATGACGGAAAGTCGCTACCTGCAGGTGTTCGGCGACACCACCGACGCGCTGCTCGCGCATATCGGCATGGACGCGGCGTACCTCGCCGGCGGGCATAGCTGGTACACGGTGGAGACACATCTCCGGCACCTGCGCGAGCTTGCCGAGGGCGAGGCACTGCACGTGACGACGCAGCTTCTCGCCGCGGATGAGAAGCGGCTGCATGTGTTCCACGCGCTGTATCGCAGCACCGACGGTGCGCTCTGCGCGACAGCGGAGCACATGCTGCTGCACGTGGACACGCGAGCGGGACGCGCGTGCCCGGCGGAGCCGGCGCAGCGGGAGCGGATCGCACGCATTCTGGCGGCGCACGCCGAGTTGGCGAGGCCGGAAGCGGCGGGACGGCGGGTCGGGTTGGCGTGATGGGCGAAGGAAAGGCCAGGGGGCTTTGCCCCCTGGACCCCCAGCACAGGCTAGCCTTTGCAATCCCTCACTTAAGTCAAGGGGTCTGGGGCCGTCACGCGAATGCGTGCTGCGCACGACGGCCCCAGCGGGGTCCAGGGGCGGAGCCCCTGGCCTTCCTTCTTCCGGCCCTGCTGCCATGAACTTCGCCCCCACCGAGGAACAAGCCTTCGTCGTCCGCACCGTCCGCGACTTCGTCGAGCGCGAGCTCTACCCGCTGGAACCCGAACTCGAGCGCACCGGCGTATTGCCGCTCGAGATCGGCCACGCCATCCGCGACAGGGTGATCGCGCTCGGCTTCTACGCTCCCAACATCCCCACCGAATTCGGCGGCGGCGGCCTCGACGCGGTGACCTTCGCATTGCTGGAACGTGAGCTCGGCCGCACCGCGATGGGATTGTCCGTCTGGTGGGGCCGCCCGTCGAACATCCTCTGCGCCTGCAATGCGGACCAGCGGCAGCGCTATCTCGATCCCGCAGTCGCCGGCACGAAGATGGATGCGCTGGCGATGACCGAGCCGGAGGCGGGCTCGGACGTGCGCGGCATGAAGTGCCAGGCGCGCCGCATCGGCGGCGACTGGCTGCTGAACGGCACCAAGCACTTCATCAGTCATGCTGATGTCGCGGATTTCGTCATCGTGTTCGTCGCCACCGGCGAGGAGGAAGCGGGCGGCCGCGCGCGCAAGCGCATCACCTGCTTCCTGGTCGATCGCGATACGCCCGGCTTCACGATCGCACCCGGGTACCACTCCGTCTCGCACCGCGGCTATCACAACTCTATTCTCCACTTCGAGGATTGCCGGCTCTCGGACGCGCAGATCCTCGGCGAGGAGGGCGGCGGGTTCGAGGTTGCCAATCTGTGGCTGCAGGCAACGCGGATCACAGTTGCCGCGATGTGCGTCGGCCGGGCGCGGCGCGCTTTCGACCTGGCGTTGTCCTACGCGGCGCAACGGCGACAATTCGGCCAAGTGATCGGCAAGTTCCAGGGCGTGTCGTTCAAACTCGCGGACATGGCGACGGAGATCGACGCCGCGGATCTGCTGACGCTGGCGGCGGCGTGGCGACTGGACCAGGGCCTGCCGGCGAACCGGGAGATCTCCCAGGCCAAGTTGTACGCGTCGGAGATGCTGGCGCGTGTGGCCGACGAGGCGCTGCAGGTGCATGGCGGCATGGGGCTGATGGCGGATCTGCCGCTCGAACGCATCTGGCGCGATGCACGGGTCGAGCGCATCTGGGAAGGCACCAGCGAAATCCAGCGTCACATCATCTCGCGCGAGCTGCTGCGTCCGTTGGGCGCATGAAGGTTCGACCGGATCCCGCGCGGCTCGCGCGCCTGCTGCGGCCGCGCAGCATCGCGGTCGTGGGCGGCAAGGCGGCGGCGGAGGTGATCCGGCAGAACGACCGGCTCGGCTTCGCCGGCCCGATCTGGCCGGTGCATCCGCGCGAGCCGACGATCGAGGGCCGCGCTGCGTTCCGCTCGCTCGCCGATCTGCCGGCGGAACCGGATGCGGTGTTCCTGGCGGTGAACCGGCATCTTTCGGTCGACGCGGTGCTTGAGGCGGCGGCGCTCGGCGCGGGCGGTGTCGCGTGCTACTCGGCCGGATTTGCCGAAACCGGCGCCGAGGGTGCGGCGCTGCAGGCGGCGCTGGTGGAGGCCGCCGGGCAGATGCCGGTGCTCGGGCCGAACTGCCACGGGCTGATCAACTATCTCGACCAGGCGCTGCTCTGGCCCGATCAGCACGGCGGCGAGGCGGTCGAGCGCGGCGTCGCGATCGTCACGCAGTCGGGCAATATCGGCCTCAACATCACCATGCAGCGGCGAGGCCTGCCGCTCGCCATGATGGTGACGATGGGAAACCAGGCCTGCCTCGGCCTGTCCGACGTGATCGCGGCGCTCGTCCAGGACGCGCGCGTCACCGCGATCGGATTGCACATCGAGGGGTTGGACGATGCGGCCGCCTTTGCCGACGCGGTCGCAGGCGCGCGGCAGCGCAGCGTGCCGGTGGTGGCGCTGAAGACCGGCCGCTCGCAGATGGGCGCACAGCTCACGGTCAGCCACACGGCCTCGCTCGCCGGCGAGGATGCGGTGGTCGATGCGTTCCTCCGCCGGATCGGCGTCGGCCGCGTGCGCTCGATCACCGTGCTGCTCGAGGCGCTGAAGCTGCTGCATTGCGGTGGGCCGCTCGCGGGTCGCGACATCGCGTCGATGAGTTGTTCCGGCGGCGAGGCCGCGCTGATGGCCGATCTCGCGGAAGGGCGCACAGTTCGATTCCGGGCGCTGACGCCGGCGCAGGCGGCGCGCGTGCGGGCGACGTTGCCGCCGCTCGTCAGCGTCTCCAATCCGCTCGACTACCACACCTTCAGCTGGGGCAAGGATGAGGCACTGACGGAGACGTTCGCCGCCATACTGGCCGCCGAGTTCGCGCTGGTGGCGCTGATCCTCGATTTCCCGCCGCCCGAACGCGGGCCGTACCCGGATTGGGATATCGCGGTCGACGCGCTCGCCGATGCGGCGCGGCGGAGTGGCCGCCGCGCCGCCGTGATCGCGACGCTGCCCGAGACGATGCCGCCCGCGCGGGCGGCCGCGCTGATGCAGTCCGGACTCGTGCCATTGATCGGCATGGACGATGCGCTGGCCGCCATGGAAGCTGCGGCCGACATCGGCGCGGCCGACCCAACCGCATGGACGCCCGCCCCGCCGTGTTCGGCATCGGCCACGACGCGGCTGCTGACCGAGTGGGAGGGCAAGCGGCTGCTCGCGGCGGCGGGAGTAGC
>DATJSJ010000131.1:0-6374 GCA_035504175.1 Acetobacteraceae bacterium | reverse complement strand
CTACGACGCGCTGATCGCGGCGTGGATCGCGGCCGATCCGCTGGCCGCGGCGCGGCGGCGGATCGATCTGCTGCGCTGGCGCCGCGGCCGCGTCCCGGGCGGCTCCGTCGTGCTGATCACGCACGCGGCGGGCGGCGGGGTGCATCGCCATGTCGGGCAGCGCTGTGCCGCGCTGCGCGCCGCGGGCAGGCGGCCGATCGTGCTGAGCCCCGTGCGCGGCGGCGAAGCACGTGCCTGCCGGGTCGCCGACGGGATGGACGCGGATCATCCCAACCTGCGCTTCGCGCTGCCGGACGAGATGGACGCGCTCGTGGCGTTGCTGCGCGAGGCGGCGGCCGAGACGGTGGAGCTGCATCATTTCATCGGCCACGACCCGTCGGTGCTGACCTTGCCGGAGCGGCTCGGCATCCCCTGCGACGTGGCGGTGCATGATTATTCCTGGCTCTGCCCGCGCATCACCCTGATCGGGCCGGAGCGGCGGTTTTGCGGTGAGCCGGCGCCGGCAGCCTGCGTGTCCTGCCTCGCCGATGCCGGCGGCCGCCTGGAAGAGGACATCGCGGCAGACGCATTGCGCGAGCGCTCCGCGGTGCGGCTGGGTTCGGCGCGACGGGTGGTGGTGCCGGCGCCCGATGTCGCCCGGCGGCTGCGCCGCACGTTTCCCCGCCTCAGGCCGGAGATCGTCGCCTGGGAGGACGATTCGGCGCCGCCGCCGGCGGCGCCGCTTCGCCGCGCGGGGCCGGTACGGGTCTGCATCGCCGGCGCCATCAGCATCGACAAGGGCTATGACGTGCTGCTGGCGGCGGCGCGGGACGCGGCGCAGCGTGGCGCCGGGCTCGAATTCGTCCTTGTCGGCCACAGCCAGGACGATGCCAGGCTGCTCGCGACCGGGCGGGTCACGATCACCGGCCCATATTCCCAGGACGAGGTGGCCGGGTTGATCCAGGCGCAGCGCGCCGATATCGGCTTCCTGCCGTCGATCTGGCCGGAGACCTGGTGTTACGCATTGACCGAGCTGTGGCAGGCCGGCCTGGACGTCGCGGTGTTCGATATCGGCACGCCGCCCGAGCGGGTGCGGCGGACCGGGCGCGGCTGGGTGCTGCCGCTCGGCCTGTCGCCGGGAGCGCTCAACAACGCCCTGCTGGCCGCGGCCCCGGCCCGCACCAAGCTGGTCGCGGCCGAGTAGTTCCACTGCCCGGGAACGGTGATCCGCCGCCGGCACGCTGCGGCATTGCCGGTTCCCGAACAGGCTGCCAATTTGACGCCGCCCGCCGGCGGCGGCGCGAGACCTCGATGGAAAGGTTTGGGATGCGCATACTCCTGACGGGCGGTTGCGGCTTCATCGGCTCGGCGGTGATCCGTCACCTGCTGCGCGGCACCGATCACAGCGTCGTCAACGTCGACAAGATGACGTACGCGGCATCGGAGGATGCGCTCGAAGAGGCATGCACGCATCCCCGCCACCTCCTGGTCCGCGCCGATATCGCCGATGCCTCGGCGATGCGACAGATCTTCGCGACGCACGCGCCCGATGCGGTGATGCACCTGGCGGCGGAATCGCATGTCGACCGGTCGATCGACGGGCCGGCGGATTTCGTCCAGACCAACGTCGTCGGCACCTTCACGCTGCTGGAGGCGGCGCGGGGCTACTGGTCGGGGCTGCCTGCCGAGCGGCGTGCGGCGTTCCGCTTCCACCATGTCTCGACCGACGAAGTGTTCGGCGCGCTCGGCGCGGACGATCCCGCCTTCACCGAGGACACCGCCTATGATCCGCGCAGCCCGTACTCCGCGAGCAAGGCGGCGTCCGACCATCTGGTGCGCGCCTGGCACCATACGTACGGGCTGCCGGCCTTCGTCAGCAACACCACGAACAACTATGGTCCGTGGCAATTCCCCGAGAAGCTGATCCCGCTGGTGACGCTGAACGCGCTCGAAGGCAAGAAGCTGCCGGTCTACGGCGACGGATCGAACAAGCGCGACTGGATCTTCGTCGAGGATCATGCCGAAGCGCTGTTGCGCGTGCTGGAGCAGGGCGCACCCGGTGCCACTTACGCGATCGGCGCCCGCCAGCCGCGCAGCAATCTTGAGGTCGTGCGCACGATCTGCGCCGTGCTGGACGCGATGGTCCCGGACGGCGGCGGTCCACGCGAGCGGCTGATCCGCTTCGTCGCCGACCGACCGGGGCACGATTTCCGCTACGAGATCGATCCGTCGCGTACCGAGGCGGCGATCGCGTGGCGCGCGCCGCACGATTTCGACCGCGGCCTGCGCCGGACGGTGCAATGGTATCTCGACAATCGTGCCTGGTGGGAGGGTGTGCGCGCCGCACGCTATGCCGGGCAACGGCTCGGCACCGCCGCCTGAGGCGTCGCGACAATGGTGACCAAGGGCATCTTGCTTGCCGGCGGATCGGGAACGCGGCTGCATCCGATGACGCTGGCGGCGTCGAAGCAGATCATCCCGGTCTACGACAAGCCGATGATCTATTATCCGCTGACCGTGCTGATGCTCGCGGAGATCCGCGACATCATGGTGATTTCGACGCCAGCCGATCTGCCGCAGTTCCGCCGGCTGCTCGGCGACGGATCGGAGCTCGGCGTCCGCTTCACCTATGCCGAGCAGCCCAAGCCCGAGGGTCTGGCTCAGGCCTTTCACATCGGCGAGCGCTGGATCGATGGCGAGGCCTGTGCTCTGGTTCTGGGCGACAATCTGATTTTCGCCGACCACCTGTCGGTCATGCTGCGCCAGGCGGCCGGTCGCGCCGAGGGAGCCACGGTGTTCGCGTATCAGGTGCGCGACCCAGAGCGATATGGCGTGGTCAGCTTCGATGCCGCCGGGCGTGCCGTGGAGATCGTCGAGAAGCCGGCGGCCCCACAGTCGAACTGGGCCGTCACCGGGCTTTATTTCTATGATCGCCGGGTGACGGAACTCGCGCGTCGGGTGCGTCCCTCAGATCGCGGGGAGCTGGAGATCACCGATCTGAATCGGATGTATCTCGATGACGGGAAGCTGAACGTGGAGCGGCTCGGACGCGGCTGTGCGTGGCTCGATGCCGGAACGCCGGACAGCTTGCTGCAAGCGGCGACGTTCGTGCAGACGATCCAGTCGCGCCAGGGCATGCTGGTCGGGTGTCCCGAGGAGGTGGCTTTTCGGATGGGGTTCATCGATGCGGATGCGCTGCGGGTATCGGCGCGACGCTTGAGCAAGACGGAGCTCGGCCGCGTGTTGCTGGAGCTTGCGGACGGGTTGCACGCCTAACAAGCAAGGCCACCGGCCCGCTTCACCGCCGGTTTCCCGCTGAGAGCAGCGCCCCAAGCCCCGTGAAGGGGGTCTGGGGCCTTAGGCCCCAGCGGGGGTGCAGGGGGCGGAGCCCCCTGGTCTTCGTGGAGGTCACATGCAGGTTCTCGCCCTCGCCATTCCCAGCGTGCTTCTGGTCACGCCCTCCCGCTTTGGCGACGAGCGCGGCTTTTTCTCCGAGACCTGGAGCGCCTCCCGCTACGCCGCCGCCGGCATCGGCCCCGGTTTCGTGCAGGACAATCACAGTCTTTCGCGTTCCAAAGGCGTGATTCGCGGCCTGCATTGTCAGATAGCCCCACACCCGCAGGGCAAGCTCGTCCGCTGCGTGCATGGCGCGATCTGGGACGTGGCGGTCGATATCCGAAAGGGCTCGCCGACCTACGGCCAGCACGCTGCCGCGGTGCTGAGTGCCGAGAACTGGCAGCAGCTTTGGATTCCGCCCGGCTTCCTGCACGGGTTCTGCACCCTCGAACCGGACACCGAGGTGATTTACAAGGTCACGGACGCCTACGATCGCGACTCGGAGCGGGGGGTGATCTGGAACGATCCGGACCTCGCTTTACCCTGGCCGCTGGGGGATAGCGACGTGCAGCTTTCTGAGAAGGATCGCGCCCTGCCCTCGCTGTCGGAGGCGGCCGGCTGGTTCGCCACCTGATGCGTCCGATCCTCGTCACAGGTGGGTCAGGTCAGCTCGCGACGGCCCTCGAGGCGGCGTCCGGCGATCGTGCCTTGTGCCGGGTCGGCCGGCCGGGCTTCGATTTCGACCGCCCGGCGAGCCTCACCGAGACCGTGGCCCAGGTGATGCCGGCGCTCGTGGTCAACACCGCTGCCTGGACCGCGGTCGACGCGGCGGAGTCGGAGCCCGAGGCAGCGGCACGCGCCAACCGGGACGGCCCAGCCGAGATGGCGCGGCTTTGCGCCGAGGCCGGCATCCCGCTGATCCATATCTCCACCGACTACGTGTACGACGGGGCGAAGGGCGCGCCGTATGTCGAGACCGATCGCCCCCACCCCACCGGCGTCTACGGTACGACCAAGCTGGCCGGCGAGCACGCGGCGCTGGCCACCTGGAAGCGGACCTTGGTGCTGCGCACCGCCTGGGTCTATGGCGCGACGGGGAAGAACTTCGTCCGCACGATGCTTTCGGCCGGTCGCCGCGCGGCCACGTCAGGCACACCGCTGCGCGTGGTGGCCGACCAGCGCGGGTGCCCGACCGCGGCGGCGGACCTGGCGGCGGCGGTGCTGGCGGTCGCGGACCGGATCTCGGAAGGATGGCGCGACGAGTATGGCGGCGTCTTTCACGCCGCCGGCAGCGGCGCGACCACCTGGCACGGGCTCGCCTGCGCGACCTTCGCGGCGGCGGCACAGTATGGCGGCCCGCAGCCGGAGGTGCTGCCGATCTCCACCGCGGACTGGCCGACCCCGGCGCGGCGACCGGCGGATTCACGGCTCGACTGCACGAAGCTGGCAGCGGTGTTCGGCCATCGCCTGCCGGAGTGGGGAGACGGGCTCACGCGGACGATCGCGGCGATTTTCCAGGCCGAGGCGGCCGCCCGGGCGCCGGTCTGACCCGGGCGCGATGCTGGCGCGCGCCGAGGGCGAGGTCGCGGTCCTGCTGTCAACCTGGAATGGCGGCCGCTTTCTGCCGGCGCAGCTTGACAGCCTGATGGGGCAGACGCATGCGGACTGGCGGCTGGTCTGGCGCGACGACGGCTCGACCGACGACACGGTCGGGCTGATTCGTGACTTCGCTTGCCGCATGCCGGCCGGGCGCTTCATCGAGGCGGAGGCTCCAGGGCTGCGCCGCGGCGTCACCGCGAGCTTCCTGTTCCTGCTCCGCGATGCGATCCGCACGGTGCCCGGCGCGGCCGCCTATGCCTTCGCCGATCAGGACGATGTCTGGCTGCCGGAGAAGGTGGCACGCGGAGCCGCGGCGCTCGCCGCGGTCGAGGGCGGGATGCCGGCGCTGTATTGCGCGCGCCAGGTGCTGGTCGACCAGGATCTGGCGCGGATCGGCGAATCGGGGCCGCTGCGCGATCCGCCGGGCTTTCCCGCGGCGCTGACGCAGAATATCGCCACCGGCTGCACGGTGATGCTGAATCAGGCGGCGGCGCGGCTGGTGGCGGCGAGCGAGCCGCCGGCGATGACGCTGCACGACTGGTGGAGCTATCTGATGGTGGCGGCGGCGGGCGGGCGGCTGATCGCCGACGATGCGGCGGTGGTGCTGTACCGTCAGCACGGCGGCAACGCGGTTGGAGCGCCCCCATCCATGCCGCAGCGCGCGGCGGCGGCGTTGCGGCGCGGCCCGGCCCTGTTCATGAGCGTCTTCCGCGGTCATGTGGCGGCGCTGCGGGCGCAGCCGCACCTGCTCTCCCCGCAGGCGGCGCGGGACGTGGCGCGGATCGAAGGAGCCTTGCGGCGCGGCGTGCTGCCGCGGCTCGCCTGCCTCGCCACGCAGGGGCTGCGTCGGCAGACCTGGCCGGAGACGATGCTGTTCCGGCTGTGGTTCGTGATCGGGTAGCGATGGCGTCGGGGCGGCGCAGGCCAGATCAGGCGCCGCGCCGGCCGCCGGGCGGCTCCGCCGTTGCCGGATCCCAGCCGGTCTGGCGCAGCGCCACCTGCATGTGCGCCGGCGGTGGCGCGACGACGTGCAGTGGCGGGTCGAGCGGCAGATGGACGGCGCGGGCGACCAGATGCAGCTGCGGTCCGCCGCTGCCGTAGACCGCGTCGCCCAGGATCGGGCAGCCGAGCCCGGCGCAGTGCACACGGAGCTGGTGGGTGCGGCCGGTGCGAGGCCGGAGCTCGAGCCAGCTCATCCCGTCGGCACGGCCGCACAGCACCCAGTCGGTGATCGCCGGCTGACCCGCCGGATCCGCCGCCATCCGCCAGCCCGACGGCCCGGTGCGCTTCGCGAGTGGCACCTCGACGCGGCCCGATTCGCCAGGCGGGTGGCCGCTGACAATCGCCCAGTAGATCTTGCGGACGCGCCCGGCGGCGAAAGCGGCCTGGGCGGCGAGGAGGGCGGCGCGGCGGCGGGCGACGACCAGACAGCCGCTGGTATCGGCGTCCAGCCGGTGCGC
>DATJSJ010000130.1:0-37522 GCA_035504175.1 Acetobacteraceae bacterium | reverse complement strand
AGAACCCGCCGCGTCGCAGGAACCAAAAAATCGCTCCCCGCCCCAGGGTTTTGCTCCGGCTACCCTGAAACGGCTCTAACCCATTGTCTGAGAGCATGATTCACGCTTCCGGCGATTCCGCCTCCAGCGATCATGCTCTAGCGCCGCCCGGCCGCGACGCCGCCCTCAGGCGCGGATCAGCGTGCCCGGGCCGGCCTCGGTGAACAGCTCCAGCAGGCAGGCATGCGGCACGCGACCATCGAGAATCACCGCGCTCTGCACGCCGGCTCGGACCGCATCGACGCAGTTCTCGGCCTTCGGGATCATCCCGCCGCTGATCACCCCGCTCGCGATCGCCGCCTCGACCCCGGCGATGGTCAGCTCGGGAATCAGCCGCCGCTCCGCATCGAGAATGCCTGGGACGTCGGTCAGCATCAGCAGCCGCGTGGCACCGAGCGCGCCAGCGATGGCGCCCGCCACCGTGTCGGCATTGACGTTGTAGGTCTGCCCGTCCGCGTCCATCCCGACCGGTGCCACCACCGGAACCAGCCCGGCGCCGGTGAGCGCATGGATCACGCGGACATCCACCTCGTCCGGCTCGCCGACGAAGCCGAGATCGAGCACGCGCTCGATGCGGCTGTCCGGGTCGCGCGTCGTGCGGGTCAGCTTGCGGGCGCGGATCAGCCCGCCATCCTTGCCGCAGATCCCCACCGCGAGCGCCCCCGCCTTGGTGATCAGCGCCGCGACCTGTTTGTTCACCGTGCCGGCGAGAACCATTTCGACCACCTCGACCATGGCGGCGTCGGTGACGCGCAGCCCGTCGACGAAGGTCGACTGGATCGCCAGCCGCTGCAGCATGGTGTTGATCTGCGGCCCGCCGCCATGCACGACGACCGGGTTCACGCCCACCTGCTTGAGCAGCGCGATGTCCTCGCCGAACTGCCGTGCGAGCTGCTCGTCGCCCATCGCGTGGCCACCGTATTTCACCACGATCGTCGCACCCGCATAGCGGCGCAGGTACGGTAGCGCGTGGGCGAGGATCGTCGCCCGTTCCTCGGCGGTCCCGAATTCCTGCGGCAGGCCCTGCATGTGTCGCTCCAGGCGGTCAGTGGCGGTGCGTCGCACCGCGCGCGGGGCCGGTCAAGCCGCGAGGCCCGCAAGCGCCGCCCGCAGCTCCGCGATGCCGGCGCCGGTGCGGCTGCTGGTCAGCAGCACCGCGTGATGCGCCGCCGGGTGCCGGCGCGCGAGCCGCGCCGCCTCCCGCCGCTTGCGCTCGAGGAAACCCGGCGCCGCGCCGTCCGCCTTGGTCAGCACGAGCTGGAACCCGACCGCGGCCCGGTCGAGCAGTTCCATCACCGCCGCGTCGCTCGGCTTGAACTCGATGCGGCTGTCGAGCAGCAGCAGCACGCGGCGCAGCGTCGGCCGGCCGCGCAGGTAGTCGAACATCAGCCCCTGCCAGTCCGCCTTCACCGACTTCGCCGCCGTGGCGAAGCCGTAGCCCGGCATGTCGACCAGGGTCAGCCGGCCGCCGAGATCGAAGAAGTTGAGCTGACGGGTGCGCCCCGGCTCGGCCGAGGCGCGGGCCAGCGCCCGCCGCCCGGTCAGCGCGTTCAGCAGCGAGGACTTGCCCACGTTCGATCGCCCGGCGAAGGCGACCTCCGGCCCGGCGACCGGCGGCACCTGATCCAGGCGCTGCGCCGCGTGGACGAAGCGGCATGGGGCGGCGAACAGGAGCCGCCCGGCCTCCAATGCCGCCGCCGTCTCCGCCGCTTCTAGGTGCGGCGCGTCGAGGCCCGCACCAGCCGGGGCGAGGTCAGGCGCGTCTGGCGCATGATCAGCCATTGCTGTCCGATCGTCAGCAGGTTGTTCCACGACCAGTAGATCACCAGCCCGGCCGGAAAGCGTGCCAGCATGAAGGTGAAAATCACCGGCATGAACTGGAACAGCTTCGCCTGGGTCGGGTCCGGCGGCGGCGGATTGAGCCGCTGCTGGAAATACATCGTGAACCCCATGATCAGCGGCCACGCGCCGAGATGCAGCAGCGGCGAGATGTGCATCGGATCCCACGGGATCAGCCCGAACAGGGTGAAGACGTTGGTCGGGTCGATCGCCGACAGGTCATGGATCCAGCCGAAGAACGGCGCGTGCCGCATCTCGATGGTGACGTAGAGGTCCTTGTAGAGCGAGAAGAACACCGGGATCTGGATGACCATCGGCAGGCAGCCGCTGGCGGGGTTCACCTTCTCCGCCTTGTACAGCCCCATCATCTCGGATTGCAGCTTGGCCGGGTCGTCCTTGTAGCGCTCGCGTAGCGCCGTCATCTTCGGCCCGAGCAGCTTCATCTTGCTCATGGACCGGTATGACTTGTTGGCCAGCGGGAAGAACAACAGCTTGACGCCCAGCGTGAAGGCCATGATCGCCAGGCCGAAATTGCCGAGCAGCGTGTTCAGCCAATCGAGCGCGTAGAAGATCGGCTTGGTCAGAAACCAGAACCAGCCGAAATCCACCGCATAGCTGAACAGCGGGATATGGTACTCGGACTCGTAGTGATCGAGGAGATGCACCTCCTTGGCGCCGGCGAACATCATGCTGGTCGTACTCGCCGTGGCGCCCGGAGCGACGTGCTCGGGATCACGGTCGGCGTAGTCGACCTGATAGCGGTCGGTGCCGTCCTCGACCAGGTGATGAAAGCTGATCACCACCGGTGAGGCCTGGTCCGGGACGACGGCGGCGAGCCAGTATTTGTCAGTGATGCCGGCCCAGCCGCCCTGGTCGTCCGCCTGGTAGGAAAGCCCGCCGGTCTTCTCCCCTTCCGACTTCGCCTTCTTGTAGGTCATCTCCTCGAGGCGGTGATTGACCACACCGATCAGCCCCTCGTGCAGCAGGTAGTAGCCGGAGGTCTGCGGCGTGTAGTCCCGGCGCACCCGCGCCCAGGGGTAGAGGCTGACCGCGGCGCCGGTGTTGTTCACCACGCGCTGCTGCACGTGGAACATGTAGTTGTTGTCGATCGACAGTGTGATCTCGAAGGTCAGTCCGGCGCCGTTGTTCCAGGACAGCGTCACCGGATGGCTCTCGGTGAGCGTGCCGCCCGAGCTGGTCCAGAGCGTGTCATTGCCCGGCACTTTCGCCGTGCTGCTGCCCGCCGCCGTCCAGCCGAACTGCACGTAATAGGGCTTGGCGGTCGAGCGCGGCTCCAGCAGCCGCACCAGCGGCGAGGATTTGTCCACGGTCTCGTGGAAGTCGCGCAGCACCACGTCGTCGATGCGGGCGCCGACCAGGCTGACGCTGCCCTCCACCCGAAGGGCGGAGATCTCCACCCGCGGCACGGTCTTCGATGCGGCGGCGGTCGCCGCTTCGGCGGCCGGCGCGGCGGCGGCCGACGCGGCGACGCCCGGCGCGGGCGGCGGCTTCGGCGCAGTCGCCGCGGGCTGCGGCGGCGGCGGACGGTGCACCGCGGGATGCGGCATCAGCGTCTCGAAGACCAGCAGGATCACGATCGAGATCGCGATCGCCAGGAACAGCCGCTTCTGGTCCATCCGCGCCCTTCAGTCCCGATCGGCCGGCTCAGCCGGCGGCACCGGGTCATGGCCGCCCGGGTTCCAGGGATGGCAGCGCAACACCCGCCGCGCCGCGAGCAACCCGCCGCGGCCGGCGCCGTGGACGCAGATCGCCTCCACCGCATAGTCGCTGCAGCCCGGGTGGAAGCGGCAGTTCGGCCCGAGCACCGGTCGGGCCAGAAGCTGCCAGGTACGCACGGCACCCGTCAGCGCCATGCCGGCGGGTGAGAGCGTCGCGCTCATCGCACTCCGACCTTGTCCAGGGCCCGCTTCAGATCGTCCATCAGTGCCGCAAACGCTCGCCGGCCCGTCGCGTCGCGGCCGATCAGCACCAGATCGACGCCCCGCGGTGCCGCCTCGCGCAGCAGCAGGCGGGCCGCCTCCTTCAACCGCCGGCGGGCCCGGTTGCGCACGACGGCATTGCCCACCTTGCGGGTCACCGTGAAGCCAAGCCGTGCCGGACCATCGTCGTCGCGCGCCAGCGCCTGCAGCACCAGGCCGGCGGTGGGCGCTTTGCGGCCGCGCCCGGCGACGCGCAGGAATTCGGCGCGACGCTTCAGGCGCCCGGGCTTGCCGTGACCGGGCCTGCTTTGCGCCGATTTCGGGGCAGCCGGCATCGGCGCCTCTGGCTTCGGCGCCATCGCCGTGTCGAAGCCGGGGGTCAGGCCGAGAGGCGCTTGCGGCCCTTGGCGCGTCGGGCCGCCAGCACCTTGCGCCCGCCCACCGTGGCCATCCGGGCACGGAAACCGTGCCGGCGCTTGCGAACCAGCTTCGACGGTTGATACGTGCGCTTCAAGACACTCTCCGTGCGAATTCCGCGGGGGATTCACCGCCGGCGCTGCACCGGCCCCGCCGGAACCGCCTCAAACCCTGCCGGGGCGCACCCCGCCGGGTGGCGGCGGCTTATAGGCGGCGCGGCGGGTCCCCGTCAATCGCGGCACTGCGGCATGGCGTGGCGCCACCGCGACGGCCGGCCTGCGGGTCGAGCCGATTGCCTTGCCGATGCGTTCGCGGGAGTTTGTCGGCATGATCGCGAGTGACGCGACGGTGCCTGGCGTGACGGTGCTTGCCCTGCAGGGCGGCGGCGCGCACGGCGCTTTCGCCTGGGGCGTTCTGGACCGGCTGCTGGAGAGCGGAACAGGCTTCGCCGCGATCTCGGGCGTCTCCTCCGGAGCGCTGCTCGGCGTGATGCTGGCGCAGGGCTGGGCCCGTGACGCGGCCGCCGGAGCCCGGCGCGAGATGCGACGGCTATGGCACAGCGTCGCCGCCGCGCATGCCTTCAGTCCTTGGCGCAACTCCCCGCTGGAACGTTGGTTGTGGGGTTGGGACCCGAGCAACAGTCTCGCCTGGCAGGGAATGGAGGCAGCCATGCGCCTGTTCAGCCCGGCCCAGCTCAATCCATTCGGCCATAATCCGCTGCGCCCGATGATCGCCGACCTGCTCGACCGCACCGCCCTCACCGCCCCGGCCGCGCCGCGGATCAGTATTGCCGCGACCGACGTCGCGACCGGTGAGGCGGTGCTGTTCGACAACGCCACGATCGATGTCGACGCATTGCTCGCCTCCTGCTGCCTGCCGATGGTGTTTCCCGCGGTCGAAATCGGCGGGCGCGCTTTCTGGGACGGCGCCTATTCCGGCAACCCGCCGCTCGCCCCGCTGCTGCAGCCACTTCCGGCCAGGCTGGTGCTGATCCGGGGGCAGCCGCGGCGACGTCCCGGCGTGCCCGCCGCGCCGGCCGAAATCCTGAACCGGCTGAACGAGATCGCCTGCCAGGGCGTGCTGGATGCGGAGCTGGCGCGCCTGCCGCACGGCATCGCGCTCGACGACTACGCCGCAGACGAGGCGCTGCTGGCGCTGCCGATCGCCTCCAAGCTGAGCGGCGAGGCCGAGCTGTTTGCCACGCTGTTCGAGGCCGGTCGGGAGGCGGCAAGTCGTGGGCCCGATCGGAGGCTGACCGGCGCGTCCCCGCCGCGCCTCTCGGCCGCCGATTGAGCCATGGCGATGGGTGTCGTCGTCATCGTGGCTCTGGTCGCCCTCATCGCCGGGCTGGCACTCGGCCGCCTCTCGACCCGGCGACGCCCGCCACCCGTGACCCCACCTGTCGCCCCGCCGACACCGCTCGCGACGTCGCCGTCGCCCTCCGCCCTGGCGGCCCCGCTGGCGGCGGAGGCGGCGAGCGCGTCGGACCAGCTGCAGGCGATGGAGGCGAGCCTGTCGCATCTGCGCCACGACCTGCGCGGCGCGCTGGCGCCGGCGATGCTGGTCACCGAGCGGCTGCTCGAATTCCCGGACGCCAAGGTGCAGCGCACCGGCCGCATCGTTCAGAACGCGCTGGACCGGGCGGCTTCCTTGCTGGAGGCGAGCCGCCGCGGCGCGCCGCCGGCGCCGCAGATTGGGGCCGGACGCAGCGGGATACCGAGCGGCTCGGCCGAATCAGCGGCGCGCGCCGAGGAATAGACCGGCCGGCGGCGCAAATCCCACGCCTCAGTGATAGGCGAGCGTGATCAGCCGCGCCCTGCCGCCGGGCCGCAGCACCAGAATGCCGAGCTGGCGGAAGTGCCGCGCCAGCACGACCGCGCGACGGAGATCCACGACGACGAGCAGATGCTCCTCACGCCAGGCGCCGAGGCGGCCGAAGCCGACATGCCGGGGCAGCCCACGCAGCCGCTCGCACAGCCGCGCCTGCATGCGGCGGTTCCAGCCCTCGGGCCGGCGACGGCCCATCGGATTCCAGGCAGTCAGAAACGCCGCGCCTCGGCGGGGCAGCAAGGCTTCGAGGGCCGGGCTGCGCCGCCCAAGCCGGATCGCCGCCCCGGCTGCCCCGTACTCGGTGCGGCGCCACGCCGTCAGCATGCGGGCGGAGGGGGCGGCGGTCACGGGATGTCGTCGCGCACCGCACCGAATTCCACGTCGCGATGCACCTGCACCGACAGCAGCAACCCCATGCCCAGCATCACCATGATCATCGCCGAGCCGCCATGCGACACCAGCGGCAGCGGCACGCCGCCGACCGGGATCACCCCCATCACCATGGCAATGTTGACGAACACATAGAGGAAGAAATTGGTCGCGATCCCGAGCGCCACCAGCCGCCCGAACTGGTGCCGGCAGCGCAGCGCGATCGCCATCGCGCCGAGCGTGATCACCAGCAACAGCCCCATCAGCGCCAGGCCACCGACCAGGCCGAATTCCTCGCCGAGCACGGTGAAGATGAAATCGGTCTGCTTCTCCGGCAGGAAGTTCAGGTGCGACTGGGTTCCCTGCATGAACCCCTTGCCCCACATGCCGCCGGAGCCGAGCGCGATCTTGGACTGGATGATGTTGTACCCGGCACCGAGCGGATCCTGCTCGGGATGGAAGAAGGTGTCGATCCGGGCGCGCTGATAGTCATGCATATGGTTGTAAGCAATGCGTGCGGCGAACGGCACGGGCAGCGCCACCAGCACGAATTTCCACCATCGCACGCCGGCGCCGAGGAAAACCGCGCCGCCGATCGCCGCAGTGATCACGGCAGTGCCGAGATTCGGCTCCTTCAGGATCAGCCCGACCGGCAGCAGCACCATCAGCGCCGGCGGGATCAGGAACAGCGGATTGCCGATCCGCTCCCAGGAGGCGCGGTGAAACCAGGCGGCGAGTGCCAGCACCAGCGCGATCTTCATGAACTCGCTCGGCTGCATCTGCATCCCGCCGATGCCGAGCCAGCGTTCCGCGCCCTTGCCGACATGGCCCATGCGAAGCACCAGCACCAGCAGCACGATGCCGACCGCATAGGCGGGCCAGGCCAGGCGGGCGATGAAGCGGATATCGACCATCGCAATCGCCAGCATCATCACGATGCCGAAGCCGAAACGCAGCACGTGGCGGCTCGCGTACGGCTCCGGCCCGTTGCCGGCCGAGTAGAGCGCGACATAACCGACCCCGGCGAGCGCGCACAGCAGCAGCACGTAAAACCACGGCACCTGGCAGAGCTTGCGCACGAGGCCGAACGAGGGTTCGGCGCGCAGCAGCCGGCGCTCGAAGGGCATGGCGCTCAGCCCGGCTGCAGCTCGGCGATCGTCTGGCCGGGCACCGCGCGCCCGGCCGGATCGCGCGTCAGCGTGTCCAGCATGATGTCGCGCGCGATCGGCGCCGCCGCCGCGGCCCCGGCATTGCCATGCTCGACCACCACCGAGACGGCGTAGCGCGGCGCGTCATAGGGCGCGAAACAGACGAACAGCGCGTGCGGCCGGAACCGCCAGGGCAGCTTGGCGGAGTCGAAATGCCCGCTGTCGCGGAGCGCGCGCGACACCCGCCGCACCTGCGAGGAGCCGGTCTTGCCGGCAAGCTGCACGCCCGCCAGGTGCAGCCGCGCCTGCGGGGCGGTGCCGCCGCGCTCGTTGACGACCGCCCACATGCCGTCGCGCACCGCGTGCAGCTCGTGCGGGGTGAGCCGCATCGGTGGCCAGTCCATCGCCTGCGCGCCGGGCTGCGGCGCGCTGCCCAAGGTACGGGTCAGATGCGGCTGCACCGCCCGGCCGGTGGCGATGCGCGCGACATAGGTCGCGAGTTGCAGTGGCGTCACCTGGATGTAGCCCTGGCCGATGCCACTCACGATCGTATCGCCGATATTCCAGGCATGGCCATGCGCCTCGCGCCACTCCCGGGTCGGGATCAGGCCGCGCTTCGCCCCGGGCAGGTCGATGTCGAGATGCGTGCCGAGCCCGAGACGATGCGCCATCGCGGCGATGCGGTCGATGCCGGTGCGCCGGGCCGTCTCGTAGAAGAACACG
The DNA here is from genome assembly GCA_035504175.1 of Acetobacteraceae bacterium. GTDB lineage: Bacteria > Pseudomonadota > Alphaproteobacteria > Acetobacterales > Acetobacteraceae > DATJSJ01. The sequence continues at coordinate 29,217 of DATJSJ010000130.1, read as the reverse complement.
TCGCAACTGTTCTTCAGCCCGCCACGCAGATCGAGCGAGCCGTGTCCCCATCGCCGCCAGCAATGGAACCGCGTGTTGCCGACGTCGAGATAACCCGGGCAATAGATACGATCGCTGGTGGTGAGCGCGCCGGAATCGAGTGCGGCCAGCGCCACCGCCATCTTGAAGGTCGAGCCCGGCGGATAGAGACCGGCGGTCGCCTTGTTGATCAGCGGCGTGCGCCGGTTGCGCGTCCACTCGATCCACTGCGCCTGGGAAACGCCGGAATCGAACAGGCTCGGGTCGAAGGACGGGTTCGTGGCCATCGCCATGACTTCGCCGTTGCGGCAGTCGAGCACGACGGCGCTCGCCGTCTCGTCGCCGAGCCGCCCGAGCACCTGTTGCTGCAACACCGAATCGATGGTCATGCCGAGGTCCTGGCCCGGCGTTCCCTCCTCGCGATCGAGCTCGCGGATCACCCGACCGACCGCGTTGACCTCGAGCTGCACCTCGCCGGCCCGGCCGCGCAGCGCGACATCATCCTCCCGCTCCATGCCGGCGCGACCGACCCGCATGCCGGGCAGGGCCAGCATCGGATCCTCCGCGACCTCGTGCTCGTTCGGCGGCGCCACGTAGCCGACGACATGCGCCAGCGTCGGCCCGAACGGATAGATGCGCGTGGTGCCGACATCGACCACGATGCCCGGCAGGTCGGGCGCGTTGACCTCGATCCGCGCCATCTCCTCCCAGCTCAGGAAGTCGCGGACGGTGACCGGAATGAAGCGGCGGCCGCGATGCACCTCGCGCAGCACGCGCTGCCGTTCACGGTCCGGCAGCGGCACGATGCGGCCGAACGTGTCGAGCGTCGCCGCGACGTCGTCGGTCTCCTCGGCGATCAGCAGCGCCCGCCAGTTGAGCTTGTTGCCGGCGACGACGGTGCCGAACCGGTCGAGGATGCGACCGCGCGGCGGCGCGATCAGCCGGACGCTGACCCGGTTGCTCTCCGCCAGCGTCGTGTAGCGTCGGCCATCGACCACCTGAACCTGATAGAGGCGCACGCCAAGCAGCCCCATTGCCGCGATCTCGGCGCCGCCGAGCAGCAGCACGCGGCGGGTGAACGCCGCGCGGCCGCGCCCGTCCTTGCGTGCGTCCTTGCGGGCGTCCCGCATCTCAGGCGCGTTCCGGCGCCGCGATCGAGCGATGCGCCCGCGTCAGCGGCAAGGCCAGCGCCGGATACAGACAGGCGGAGAGCAGGAACTGGAACCCCGCCGCCGATAGCGGCATGGCATGCCAGGACAGCAGGGAGGTTACCACCCAGCCGAGTGCCGCCGCCCCGGCGGCGACGGCCAGAAACGCCAGCCAGACCACGAGGAAGCCCTGACGGACCAGCTTGCGCCGCCATTTCAGCGCCAGCCCCTGCACGATCAGCAGCGTCACCGCATTGAGGCCCGGCGGCGCCAGGCCGAGCAAATCCGACAGCAGTCCGATCAGGAACACTGCCGGCGGCGGCATCGACCCCGGCCGGAACAGCGACCAGAAGAAAACCGCGGCGAGAATCACGGCCTGTTGCAGCTCGGCCTGGGCCGGCAGATCGAGCGGCGCCGCCAGCAGCAGCAACAGCAGGGCGGTGGCGCCGGCCGGGAAGCCGTGGCGGAACGCCGCATCCAGCCGGCGCCAGAGGCTCGGGCGGGGCCGGATACCGGGCAGCGTGTCGTCCACGCCGCCCTACCGCAGTCGCTCGACGGTGCGCACGGGAGCCATCGCGCGCGAGGCCTCGATGGCCGAGTGGGCCGTCTCGGGCGGCAGGATGCCGTGCAGGCCGTAATCGAAGATCCGCACGATATCCAGCCGGTCGAGCCGGGCGAAAGGCTCGACCTCGACGATGTTGGCGGCCGTGCGGTGCACCAGCCCGACAGGCAGTCCGGCCGGGAAGGCGCCGGCCTCGGCGCTGGTCACCACCCGCTCGCCTTCGGCCGGCGTCACCCCCTCGGGCCAGTAGAGCAGGTGCGGATACGGGCCGTTGGTGCCGACGAGGATGGCGCGCGCGCCGCTCTTCTGCAGCATCACGGGAAAGCGGCTGTTTATGTCGGTGATCAGCAGCACCCGGGCGCTGCGGGCGCCGACCTCGGTGATCCGTCCGACCAGGCCACGGTCGTCGAGCGCGATCTCGCCGCGCTTCACGCGGTGCTGCGGGCCGAGCGAGAGCAGCACCGCGCGGGCATAGACCCCGCCCGCATCCGCGACCACCCGCGCCGTGACATAGGAGGCGGTCGGATCGGGGATCCAGTGCAGGTTGCGCTTGAGCTCCTGGTTCTCCGCCTCCAGCGCCACCGCCACCGCCTGCCAGCGGCGCAGGCGGGCGACCTCGCCGCGCAGCCTGGCATTCTCCTCGCGCAAAGCGAACAGGCCGCGCAGATCGTCGACGCCACCGCGCAGCCGGGCCATCGGCTCGGCCAGCATGCCGTAGATCGGCGCCAGCAGGTCGCCCATGCCGACCCGCACCCGCTCGGCCAGCACTGCATCGGCCTTGCCCAGCAGCATGACCCCGAAGGCCACGGTGATCAGCACCGGCAGGGTCAGCTTGGCCACCGCCTGGCGGACCGGAATCGACAGCCGGATCAAGCTCCGCCACCTCCGTCAACGGCCCGGCCCGGCGCCGCGACCCCGAGCCCACCCGCCTTATAGAGCAAGCCGGGACGGGTTTCGCGGGTCCGGCCCGGCCGGGCCCGCTCTCACTTAATACATTGTCGTCAGCACGTTGCGCAGACGCTTCATCTCCTCCAGGGCCCGGCCGGTTCCAAGGGCGACGCATTGCAGCGCGTCCTCGGCCACCACCACCGGCAGCCCGGTCGCTTCGCGCAGCACGTGGTCGAGCCGGAACAGCAGCGATCCGCCGCCGGTCAGGACGATGCCCTTGTCGACGATGTCGGCGGCGAGCTCGGGCGGCGTGTTCTCGAGTGCCACCTTCACTGCCTCGACGATCTGGCTGACCGGCTCGGCCAGGCTGTCGGCGATCTGGCGCTGGCTGACCAGAACTTCGCGCGGCACGCCGTTCATCAGGTCGCGGCCCTTGACCTCGCGATACGGCCCGTCCTCGCCGTCCTCCGGCGCCATCGCGGCGCCGATATCCATCTTGATCCGCTCCGCCGTGCTCTCGCCGATCAGCAGGTTGTGGTTGCGGCGGATGTAGCTGATGATCGCCTCATCCATCTTGTCGCCGCCGACCCGCACGCTGCGCGAATAGACGATGCCACCGAGGGAGATCACCGCGACCTCGGTGGTGCCGCCGCCGACATCGACGATCAGGCTGCCGGAGGGCTCGGTCACCGGCAGGCCGGCGCCGATCGCCGCCGCCATCGGCTCCTCGATCAGCAGCACGCGGCGCGCACCGGCACTCTCCGCACTCTCCTGGATCGCCCGCCGCTCGACCGCGGTCGAGCCCGAAGGCACGCAGACGATGATCATGGGCGAGGCGAAGCCGCGGCGGTTGTGCACCTTGCGGATGAAATGCTTGATCATCTCCTCCGCCACCTCGAAATCCGCGATCACGCCGTCACGCAGCGGCCGGATCGCGGCGATGTTGCCCGGGGTGCGGCCCAGCATCATCTTCGCCTCCTCCCCCACCGCCAGCACCTGCTTCTTGCCGCGCACATCGGCGATGGCGACGACGCTCGGCTCGGCGAGCACGATGCCGCGCCCTTTAACGTACACCAGCGTGTTGGCAGTGCCGAGGTCAATGGCCATGTCGGCCGACATGACCCCCAGCAGGCGTGAGAACATTCGGGTAACCTTGCTGACCGTTCCGGGCGCTTTCCCGCCCGCCTGGCGCAGCCTGCCGGTGCCGGCGGGCGCGACCAGCACCGGGGTGATGGGGAAGAAGGCGAGGTCCTACAGTCCCGTCCTAGCAGCGGCAAGAGGGCGCCCCGGCCGACCTTGCGCGGGCGGGAAAAACTTTCCGCTCGCGGCGCGTTGATCTCGCGTTCGGATGGCGCAAAGAGACGGAGGGTAAGGCGAATGCTGCGCAAGCTGATGGCCGCACTGCTCGCGGCCGGCATGGTGGCCGGGGTCGCGGGTTGCGGCCGCACACCCGCGACGCGGGCGGTGACGGGTGGCCTGATCGGGGCCGGCGGCGGCGCCGCGATCGGGGCGGCGACCGGCGGCAATGCCGGCACCGGGGCACTGATCGGCGCCGGCGTGGGCGCCGCGGGCGGTGCGCTGACCGCGCACTGAGGCCCGGACCGGCGGTTTGCGGCCAGAATGGCGGCAGCGCCGCACGTGGCCCGCGGCGGCTTCGGAGTTCGCCGCTTCAAAGCCGCGTGAGACACGCAACGGCCGCATTCCTGCCCAACCGGGGCGCCGGTTTGAGGCGTTCCTTCCGGTTGTCGGAAGCGCGACGGCGCAATCGAAAGGAGAAGGGCCTGATGAAGCGGATACTTCTGCCGACCGCACTGGTGCTGGGCGTGGCGAGCGGCGTCGCTGGATGCAGCAACCCGTATGACCCCGGTCAGCGGGCGGTCGGCGGCGGCCTGATCGGCGCCGGCGCCGGTGCCGCGATCGGCGGCATCGCCGGCGGCGGCAAGGGGGCGGCGATCGGCGCGCTCGGCGGCGGCGCGCTCGGAGCGGCCGCGGGGGCGGCGACGACGCCCACGCCGCCACCGCGGTATTATGGATACTGATGCCCCCGGGCTGCAGCGGCGCTGCCACTGCCGCCCGCCCGCGCTGCGCGCGGCATGATCGGCGCGCCGGCTGACGGTGCGGTTGACCGTGTCCGACGCGATGGGCTCTGACTGGATGGCGGCGAGAATCGCGTGGCAGCGCCGCAATCGGAGGACGGAATGAAGCGCTTGATGGTGGTCGCTACCCTGGCCGGGCTTGGTCTCGGCGTGGCCGGCTGCACCAATCCCTATGACCCGGGCCAGCGTGCGGTCGGCGGCGGCCTGATCGGTGCCGGCGCGGGGGCCGCGATCGGCGGCATCGCCGGCGGCGGCAAGGGGGCGGCGATCGGCGCGCTGGCGGGCGGGGCGCTCGGTGCCGTCGGCGGCGCGGCAACGACCCCGCGGCCACCGCCGCCGCCGGCCTATTACCGGCCGCCGCCGCCGCCCCCGCCGCCCGGCTATTACGGCTACTGATCCGCGGCGGAGCAGGCCCGCCGGATCGACCCGGCGGGCCTGCCGACGCCCGGATCAGGCCGAGAGCGCTTCCGGGGCGGTGCGGACGCGCTTGACCAGCAGCTTGTTCAGCGCGTGGACGTAGGCGCGGGTCGCGGCGACGATCGTGTCGGTATCCGCCCCCTGCCCGTCCACCAGCTTGCCGTTCTCTTCCAGACGCACGGTCGTACGGGCCTGGGCGTCGGTGCCCTCGGTCACGGCGCCGATCGAGAACAGCACCAGTCGTGCCTCGTGCGGGAAGATCGCGCGGACCGCATTGAAGGTCGCATCGACCGGCCCGTCGCCGGTTGCCTCCGCCGCCCGCACTTCTCCGTCGATCTCGAGCTCCAACTCGGCCCGCTGCGGCCCGCGCGAGCCGGCACGCACGTCGAGCGAGACGAAGCGGATGCGGTCGTTGCCGCGCATCACCTCGTCATCGACCAGTGCGACGATGTCCTCGTCGTAGACGACCTTCTTGCGGTCGGCGAGATCCTTGAAGCGGCGGAACGCGTCGTTGAGCTGGTTGTCGCCGATCTCGCCATAGCCCAGTGCGCGCAGCTTGTCGCGGAAGGCGGCGCGGCCGGAATGCTTGCCCATGACGAGGGAGGTGCGGCTCCAGCCGACGCTTTCCGGCGTCATGATCTCGTAGGTCGCGGCATTCTTCAGCACGCCGTCCTGATGGATGCCGCTCTCATGCGCGAAGGCGTTGCGGCCGACGATCGCCTTGTTCGGCTGCACGTCGAAGCCGGTGATCGTCGCCAGCAGCTTGGAGACGCGCAGGATGTTCTCCGTTTTCACCCGGCTCTGCGGCGCGACCGCGTCGCGGCGGGTGCGCAGCACCATCACCGCCTCCTCGAGCGAGGCGTTGCCGGCGCGCTCGCCGATGCCGTTGATCGTGCACTCGACCTGGCGCACGCCGGCCTGGATCGCCGCGATCGTGTTCGCCACCGCCAGGCCGAGATCGTTGTGGTTATGCGTCGAGAAGATCACCCGCTCGGCGCCGGGCACGCGTTCGCGCAGCGTTGTGAACAACACCGCCATGTCCTGCGGCAGGGCGTAGCCGACGGTGTCGGGAATGTTGATCGTGGTCGCGCCGGCGCGGATCGCCGCCTCGACGCAGCGGCAGAGGAAGTCGATGTCGCTGCGCGTGCCGTCCATGCCAGACCATTCGACATCTTCGGCATGGTTGCGCGCGAGCGTGACGGACGCCGTGACCGCCTCCAGCACCTCGTCCGGCTGCATGCGAAGCTGGTACTCCATGTGCAGCGGGCTGGTGCCGATGAAGGTGTGGATGCGCCGTCGCTCGGCCGGCGCCACGGCTTCGGCCGCGCGCAGGATGTCGCCGCGGGCGGCGCGAGCCAGGCCGCAGATCACCGGCGAATCCGGCCGGCGGCCGATCGTCTCGGCGATCGAGTGGACGCTGTCGAAATCGCCGGGCGAGGCGATCGGGAAGCCCGCCTCAAGCACGTCGACGCCGAGTTCGGTGAGCGCTTCCGCCATGCGCAGCTTCTCCTCGAGATTCATCGAGAAGCCCGGCGACTGCTCGCCGTCGCGCAGCGTGGTGTCGAAGATGATGACCCGGTCGTCCGCCAGCTTGCCGAAGCTGGGATGCTCAATCGTCATGGGAGCCTCGCGTGGATTTCATGCCCGCTGCCGGACCCGGCCCGCTGGGCACGATCCGGTTGGCGCGGCCCGCCGGGCCGCCAGCCTGCCCCCTGAGCGATGCCGCGCGTCGCGGCGCGCCGCTCAGGGGCGGATAAGTCGAAGAAGAAGCGCGAAGCCGAGCAGCCGCACGATGCCGCGGCGAAAGCCGCGGGCAAAGCAGGCCATGATCGGCACGCAACAGAACATGCCGGGATTATAGGCACCGCCCATGCCAGTGGCAATCGCAACGGGCATTTGCCGGCAGCATCCGTCGGCCGATCACGGGTTGGAGCGTGCCGTCGAACCGTCGGCATGGCGCAGACGTTGCCGTTATGAAACCGCCGGCGAGGCCGCCTCAGGGTGGTCCCGGCGCATCGAGATCGGAGGTTATGATGCGAACGATCGGCGCCATCCTCGTCTCGGGTCTGATGGCGACACCGCTGCTGGTCAGTGGTGCGCTGGCCCAGGATCCGTACGCCTATGATGCGACACAAGCCGCCCATGTCGAGCATCACCAGGCCGTCGTGACCCAGCACCAGGCGACCCGCCATGCCGAGGCGGCTCAGTGGGATGCCTGGACCGGCCACTACGCCGCGGCGGCGCAGCAGCACCGCGCCGCACAGGCGGACCGGTTCGTCTCACACCAGGACCAGGGCGCGGCGCGCTACGACCGTTCCGTCGCGCACGAGGATCGCGCGTACGGGTATCCCGGCTACGGGTATTGAGGGGCTCACGGCCCGGCATGACGCAACAAGGGCGCGGAGCACGACGCGGATTGCTTGCTGCCGGCGTTGAGTGCCGGTAGCGCCGTGCAGGCGGGCGGCGCACGACGCATCGTGCGTCGCCCGCTTTGCGATCGAGCCAGCCCGCGCCCGCAGCGTGCTTTCCGGCACACATCCGGGTTCCGACGCGGGATCCGCCACCCTTCGCGCAGCCAGGCAGTGGAACCGTGGCGGGCGCCGGCGGAACCGCCGGTCGGACCACGGCGACGGCGAACGGCATAACCGCCGCCACGGCCGATGCCTCGAAATACGGCGGGCAAGGCGCCGGTTTGGATACAACCTACGATCCGGCGGCCGTGTCGGCTGGCGCGGGCGGGTCGGCGAACCTGGCCGACGCTGTGGCTGGCACAACCGAGCACGGCTCTTTGAGCCTGACTCAGGAAGCCTGGGGCGGCGCCGGCGGCGACGTTCAGGGGTCTGACCAAGGGATCCACAACGGCGGCAACGGCGGTGACGCCGCCTCGTGGCTGAACGTCGACGACGCCAAGAATCCCGTCGCGACACAGAGTGCCAGCATTGATGTCCTTGGCTTTGCCAACGGCGGCAGGGGTGGAATGGGCTCGAGCGTCGGCGGCGTCGGAGGAGCCGCGAAATCCTTCGTCACCCTCACCGCCGCGAGCAGCAGTGACGCGACCGCGCGGGCCTACGCGGTTGGTGGAGATGGCGGCGCGATCCCAACCTTCACTGGCGAGGCCGCCGCCGCCGGCGGGACAGCCAGGGCTGGGACCGTCGTCACTGGCGGCGACACGGTGCACGCGGTCGCCACTGCCTATGGCGGCGCTGGCGGGAACGCGAATGGGTCAGGCAGAATTGGCGGGGCGGGAGGCGTGGCGCATGCGGGCGCTTTTGGCGCCCTTGGCCATACCGTGAGCGTCGAAGACGATGCTTATGGTGGCGGGGGCGGTTCGGGCTCTTATGGCGCGCATGGCGGGGCCGGCGCCGACGAGACCCTGATTAACACGGTGCACGGCTGGACCGCGGGCGGTAGCCTGACGCTGACCCAGAACGCCTACGGCGGCTATGGCGGAAGCAGCGATACCGGCACGAGCGGCGCGGGCGGATCGGCGACGTCCAGCCTCACCTTCGACGACATCGCCAACCCTGCCCAGAGCGCTTCCTTGTCAGGGGCGGTGACCGCCACCGGCGGCGGAAGTATTACCAATTATGGACCGGGCGGATCGGGCGGAGATGCGCGGGCCACAATCGCGATGACCGGTGCGGGGTCGGTCAGCAGCAGCGCAATCTCGATCGGGGGCAGCAGCTACGGATTTCGCAGCACTCCTCTTGTCGTCGGCAGGTCCGCCGGCGGCGGACGCGCGACCGCGATCGCGACCGGGACCGGGACCGCCGTCGATGTAAACGCGCAGGCGACTGGCGGGACCGGACAAACGGCTGGCATTGCGCATGCGACGGCAACCGGCAACGGGGTCAGCGGCAGCGTGACGGCGAGTGCGCACGATCTGGCACCTGGCCGCGGCCTTTACCAATCCAGCCACTCGCTGCTGCCGCAAATCCAGGCCGCGGCCACGGCACCGGTGGATGGCACCAGCACGGCCGTGGCTGAGGCGCAGTACAGCAAGTTCACGCCGAGTTTCGTCACCTCGGGCGCCGCCGTGGCGATCGGGGTTGCCGCGCCGCCGCTCGCTCAGGCAGCCCCGGTCCTGAGCGCCAATCCCGCGATCGGCGCCGCTTTCGGTGCCGCACCGACACTCATGGCGTTCGGCGAACTCGGCGGTGGCCATTCCTCCGCAGCCGGTGGTGCCCAGACCGCCACCAGCAGCATGACGATCGATATCAATCCCGCGCATCTGGTCTCGCCCGGTGACCTCACGATCGGCTTTTACGGTGGCGCTGCCGTCGGGACCGCCGGACTTACCGGATTGACCCTCACTGTGAGCGGCAACGGCACGACCTTGTTCGACCAGTCGATCAACTCTGGTGACATCGTCCAGCAGGCCGACTCGCTGTTCTCGGATCAGGTTTTCGACCTCGGCGCGTTCGCGACCAGCGGCACGCTCGACCTGACAGCGACGCTTGCCGCGCAAAGCGACCACGTCGGTGCCGGCTTCTACGGATACTTCGTCACCGGCGCCGCCACCGGCGGGACCGGTGCCCCGAGCGCCTTGGCGGCGGCGCATCAGCCTGTGGCGCCGGCGTGAAGCCCCCGCGCGGCCGGGTTGCGGCAGCCGACCGCCGCTCCCGGCAGATCAGGACGACCCGGAGCGCCACGCCCTGGCCGTCGCGCCGGTTCGGTCCCGAGCGGTTTCAGGCTGACTGTCTCAGCCTGAAACCGCTGTGACCCGCTGTTTGATACCGCACGCTCCGGAGGATCGAAGTTCCCCGCCTAGTTCCGCGCCTTGTCGACCAGCCGGTTCTTCGCGATCCACGGCATCATGGCGCGCAGCTTCTCGCCGATCTGCTCGATCGGATGCTCGCTCATGCGCCGGCGCATCGCCTTGAAGCTGGTCTGGTTGACGCGGTTCTCCAGCATCCAGTCGCGCGCGAAGCGGCCGGACTGGATGTCGGCCAGCACGCGCTTCATCTCCGCCTTGGTCTCGCCGTTGATGATGCGCGGGCCGCTCATGTACTCGCCGTATTCCGCGGTGTTGCTGATCGAGTAGTTCATGTTGGCGATGCCGCCCTCGTAGATCAGGTCGACGATCAGCTTCACCTCGTGCAGGCACTCGAAATACGCCATCTCCGGCGCGTAGCCGGCCTCGACCAGGGTTTCGTAGCCGCCCTTGATCAGCTCGACCAGGCCGCCGCACAGCACCACCTGCTCACCGAACAGGTCGGTCTCGCATTCCTCCTTGAACGTGGTCTCGATGATGCCGGCGCGGCCGCCGCCGATCGCCGAGGCGTAGGAGAGCGCGATCTCCAGCGCATTGCCCGACGGGTTCTGCGCCACCGCGACCAGGCAGGGCACGCCGCCGCCGCGCTGATATTCGCTGCGCACGGTGTGGCCCGGCCCCTTCGGCGCGATCATGAACACGTCGATGTCCGGCCGCGGGTCGAGCAGGTTGAAGTGGACGTTCAGCCCATGCGCGAAAGCGAGGGCGGCGCCGGATTTCATGTTCGGGCCGAGCTTCTCGCGGTAGAGGTCGCCCTGCCCTTCGTCCGGCGTCAGCACCATGACGACGTCGGCGGTCTTCGCCGCCTCGGCCGGGTCGAGCACGGTGAGGCCCGCGGCCTCGGCCTTGGCGACGCCGGCGGAACCGGCGCGCAGCCCGACGATCACGTCGCGCACGCCGCTGTCCTTGAGGTTGTTGGCATGGGCATGGCCCTGGCTGCCATAGCCGATGACGGCGACGCGTTTGCCCTTGATCAGGTTCACGTCGGCGTCGCGGTCATAGTAGACGCGCATCATCTGTCCCCTCGTTCTTCATGGCGCTGCCGGGCCAGTCGCGCGAGCGCGCGCCGGCCCTGGTCACTGTTTCCGTCTCCGAAAATCCCGACGATCGCGCACTCCACCCGGCGATCCCGTCCCTGCGGTCGTGCCGCCGGACCGCCGTCGGGAAACCCGCAGATCGGCCGGTCATCAGGATCGGAGTCGTCCATCCGTCAGATCGTCCGCGTGCCGCGGGCGATCGCAGCGATGCCGGTGCGCGACACCTCTGCCAGCCCGAGCGGGCGCATCAGGTCGAGGAACGCGTCCAGCTTGTCGGTCGCCCCGGTGAGTTCGAAGACGAAGCTGCCGGTGGTGGCATCGATCACCCGGGCGCGGAAGGCCTGCGCGATGCGCAGCGCCTCGTTCCGCCGCTCGCCCTCGCTCAGCACCTTGATCAGCGCCATCTCGCGCGCGATGTGCGGCCCCTGCTCGGAGAGATCCACGACCCGATGCACCGGCACCAGCCGGTCGAGCTGCGCCTTGATCTGCCCGATCACCATTTCGGTGCCGGTGGTGACGATGTTGATGCGCGAGCGCGTCCGCGACTCGTCGACCGGTGCCACCGTCAGGCTGTCGATGTTGTAGCCGCGGCCGGAGAACAGGCCGATGACGCGCGCCAGGACGCCGGCCTCGTTCTCGACCAGCACGGAAATCGTCGCCGACCGCAGCGGCGAATCACTCGGCATGGATGATGCTGTCCCCGAATGTGCCGCCGGCTCAGACCAGCATCAGCCCTTCATCGGTGATCTCGGCGGCATGATCGGCATGTTCCGGCCCGAGGATCATTTCGTTGTGCGCCGCGCCCGACGGGATCATCGGGAAGCAGTTCTCCTTCGGATCGACCGCGATATCGGCGATCACGGCGCGGTCGCAGGCCAGCATCTCGCGGATCACGCGGTCGAGATCATCGACGCTCTCGGCGCGCAGCCCGACGGCGTGGAAGCTCTCCGCCAGCTTCACGAAATCCGGCAGCGCCGCGGAATAGCTTTCCGCGTAACGGCCGCCATGCAGCAGCTCCTGCCACTGCCGCACCATGCCCATATACTGGTTGTTCAGAATGAACACCTTCACCGGCAGGCGATATTGCGCCAGCGTTCCCATCTCCTGGATGTTCATCAGGATGCTGGCCTCGCCGGCAATGTCGATCACCAGTGCATCGGGATGCGCGATCTGCACGCCCATCGCCGCCGGCAGGCCGTAGCCCATCGTGCCGAGCCCGCCGCTGGTCATCCAGTGGTTGGGCTCCTCGAGGCGGAAATGCTGCGCGGCCCACATCTGATGCTGGCCGACCTCGGTCGTGATGAAGGTCTCGCGGCCGAGCTCGCGCGTGATCTCGTACAGCCGGCGGATCGCGTGCTGCGGCTTGATCACTGCACCCGGCCGCATGTCCTGGGTGAAGCGCAGGCTGTCCTTGGTGCGCCAGGTATCGATGTGCCGCCACCACTCGACCAGCGCCTGGGCGTGCGGCTTCTCCGCGTCGGCACGCCAGGCCTCGATCAATGCCCGCAGCACGCACCGCGCATCGCCGACGATCGAGATGTCGACGGCCACGTTCTTGTTGATGCTGGACGGGTCGATATCGGCGTGGATCTTCTTCGATCCGGGACTGAAGGCGTTCAGCCGCCCGGTCACCCGGTCGTCGAAGCGCGCGCCGATCGCGAGCAGCGTGTCGGCGCCGTGCATCGCCAGATTCGCCTCGTAGGTGCCGTGCATCCCCAGCATGCCGAGAAAGCGCGGATCGCTTGCCGGACACGCGCCCAGCCCCATCAGCGTGCTGGTGCAGGGAAAGCCGGTCAGGGCGACGAACTCGCGCAGCGCCGCGGCCGCCTCCGGCCCGGCATTGATCACGCCGCCGCCGGTGTAGATGACCGGCCGCCGGGCGCGCTTGAGCAATGCGACCGCGGCGGCGATGCGCTCCGGATCGGGCTCGGTCACCGGGCGGTAGCTGCGATGTCCGTGCTGGGCCGGCGCCATGTAGGGAGCGTGACCGATCACGATGTCTTTCGGCAGGTCGATCACCACCGGCCCGGGCCGGCCGCTGCGCGCGACGTAGAACGCCTCGTGCACCACCCGCGCCAGATCCTCCGGCCGCTTCACCAGGTAATTGTGCTTGGTCGCCGGACGGGTGATCCCGGTGGTGTCGGCCTCCTGGAAGGCATCGTTGCCGATCAGATGCGTCGGGACCTGGCCGGTGAGGCACACGACCGGGATGCTGTCCATCAACGCGTCGACCAGACCGGTCACCGCATTGGTCGCCCCCGGCCCGCTGGTCACCAGCACCACGCCGACGCGGCCGGTGCTGCGCGCATAGCCCTCGGCCGCGTGCACGGCCGCCTGTTCGTGCCGCACCAGCACGTGGCGGATCGCGTTCTGCTGGAACAGCGCGTCATAGATCGGCAGGACGGCGCCACCGGGATAGCCGAAGATGACTTCCACGCCCTGTTCCTTCAGGGCCCGCAGAAGCACCTCCGCGCCGGTCTGCTGCTCGATCGCCGTCATTCCTGCCATCCTTCGCCGGGATACAGGCTTTACGGCCCGCCCGAGCCCGGCGTCAACCCGCGCGATCAAGAAAAGCCAAGATTTCCAGCCAGATTCTTTCCGAAAATTGCGCAGAATCGATGAATCGCGCATGGATCGTATGCGTGTCGCTCGGCCCAGCCATGTCATGATGGCGGAACCAAGTCGCCTGGCGCTTCGCGTACTGGCCGGTGGCAAGCGTCGCGCGCCGTGCCGCCTCGGCGAGTGACATCTCGCCGGCCAGGTGTGCCGCGAGTTCCGGCACGCCGTGGGCGCGCATCGCCGGCAGCGAAGGATCGAGCTGCTGCGCCAGCAGCGCCACAGCCTCGCCGAGCGCGCCCTGGTCCAGCATCGCCGCGAAACGGCCGGCGATCGCTGCACGCAGCGCTGGCCGCGGCGGGTCCAGCAGAATGGCTGCAAAGCGGAAATTCGCGCGCGGCGTCCCGGTCGCCCGATCGCCCTGCCAGGCGGCGAGGCCGCGCCCGGTGCCGCGCCAGATCTCCCAGGCGCGGGCGACGCGCTGGCTGTCCTGCGGGCGCAGCCGCGCCGCGGTCAGGGAATCGACCGCCGCCAGCCTGGCATGCAGCGCCGCGCTGCCGAGAGTCGCGAGCAGGTGTCGTGCCTCCGCGCGCGCCGGCGCCCCCGGATCGGGGATTGCCGCCAGCCCGCCGGTCAGCGCCGCGATGTAGAGCCCGGTGCCACCACACAGGATCGGAAGTCGCCCGGATGCGACGCTGTCGCGCATCGCCGCGAGTGCTGCCGCGCGCCACCAGGCGACGCTGCCCGGTTCGGCGGCCCGACGCAGCCCGTAGAGTGCGTGCGGCACGCGCGCTTCGTCGGCCGGGGTCGGCCGCGCCGTCAGGATGCGCAGCTCGCGATAGACCTGCATGGAATCGGCGTTGATGATCGTGCCGCGCAGGTACTCGGCCAGCGCCAGCGCCAGCGCGGATTTGCCGCTCGCGGTCGGGCCCGCGACGATCAGCGCCGGCGGCAGGCGTTGCGTCGATCCCTCATCGCTCATCGCCGCATCTTGCGGCGGCTCCGACGCCCTGCCATGCCGCTTCGTATGTCCGTCGTTCTGACCCTGGTTGCCGCACGCGACCGCACGATGCTGCCGGACGGGGTGATCGCTGCGGTGCGCGATGCCGCCGGTGGCGGCACGGTCACCGTGCTCTCGCCGGCCGAGGCGGTCGATATCGCCTGCGCCGTGCCGCCCGACGCCGCCTCGGTCACCGCGGCACTGGCCGGGGCCGCGATCGATGCGCTGGTCGTGCCGGCCGACGGGCGGCGGAAGCGGCTGCTGGTCGCCGACATGGACAGTACGATCGTCGCATCGGAGACGCTCGACGAGCTGGCCGCTCATGCCGGGCTGAAGCCGCGCATCGCCGAGATCACCCGGCGCAGCATGAACGGCGAGATCGACTTCGCCGAGGCGCTCCGCACGCGGGTCGGCCTGCTGCGCGGCCTGTCGCTGGAGGCGCTGGAGGCGACATGGCGCAACACCCGCCTCACGCCGGGTGCCCGCGAGCTGGTGGCGACGATGCGCGCGCACGGGGCGCGCACGGCGCTGGTTTCCGGCGGCTTCACCTTCTTCACCGGCCGCGTCGCAGCCCTGTGCGGCTTCGACCTCCATCACGCCAATGTCCTGCTGGATGACGGGCGGGCCCTGACCGGAGCGGTGGCAGAACCGATCCTCGACCGCGACACCAAGCTCGCGACGCTTCGTCGGCTCGCCACGGAGCAGGCGCTGGCCGCATCGGCGACGCTGGCCGTGGGCGACGGGGCGAACGATCTGCCGATGTTGTGCGAAGCCGGGCTCGGCATCGCCTTTCACGCCAAGCCGGTGGTGGCGCGAGCGGCGCAACACCGGGTCGAGCACGCCGATCTCCGGGCGGCGCTCTTCGCCCAGGGCTACCAGGCCGCCGCGTTCCTGAGCGACTGAGCGCGGCATCCTCTCTTCAAACGAATGGATGTCCAGAAAGCGACTGCCTTCTGGCGGGGTCCAGGGGCAGCGCCCCTGGCGGGTCCGGGCGGAGCCCGGTGTCCGGGTTCCGCGCTTGCGCCGGTGCATTCCCGCGTGTAGCCCCGCCGCGTGCTGCATCGCCCCCTCACCGCGCTTCGCGCCGTGCCTCGGCTGACCGGGCGTCGCGCCGCTGCCGCCGCGGTCGGGCTCGGTGCCCTTTCCGTGCTTGCTTTGCCGCCGATCAGCCTCGTGCCGGTGCTGCTGCTGACCATTCCCGGCCTGCTGGCCATGATCGGCGCCAGTGCCGGCGTGCGGCAGGCGGGCTGGATCGGTTTCGGCTTTGGCTTCGGCTTCTACCTGGTCGGGCTCTACTGGATCACCAACGCCGTGCTGGTGATGGCCGCCGAGTACTGGTGGTTGGTGCCGCTGGCGGTGCCGGCGGTGGCGCTGGTGCTGGCGCCGTTCATCGCCCTGCCCTGTGCCCTCGCCCGGTTGGTGGCACCCGGGTGGCGCCGCATCGCGGTCCTCGCCGGGGCCTGGGTGATGGCGGACCTAGCGCGGCAATTCGTGCTGACCGGGTTCCCCTGGAATCCGCTGGGCAGCGTGTGGGAGATGCCGGGCTGGCTTGGCACGGCGTTCATCCAGCCGGCCGCCTGGATCAGCGTGCATGGACTGACGCTGCTGACCGTGCTGCTGGCGGCGATGCCGGCGCTGGGCCGGCGCGGCTGGGCGGCCGGCGCGGTCGGGCTCGCGCTCTGGTTCGGGCTTGGCGCCGCGCGGCTGCGGCAGCCGGATCCGGCGCCCGGCGATCTCCGCGTGGTGCTGGTGCAGGGCGACATCGCCGAGGGCCACGTGCTCGACCAGGCTTTCGCCCTGCAGAGCTTCCGCCGCTACCTGGCGCTGACCCGGGACGGCGTGGATCGGGCCGGCCCCGGGCGCAGCGTCGTGATCTGGCCGGAGAGCGCCAGCCCGTTCCTGCTCACGATCGACAACGGGGCGCGGCGGGCGATCATGGACGCGGCGCAGCCGGCGGTCGCGGCGCTGGTCGGCAGCGTCCGCTTCCCGCAGGGGGTGTGGACCGGCAAGCCGGACAACCGGCCGCGCAACAGCCTGATTGCGCTGACCGATCATGGCGCGATCGCGGCGATCTACGACAAGTGGCATCTGGTGCCGGGCGGGGAATACGCGCCGGCCTGGTTCCCGTTCGGCATCCAACTCGTGCCGGGCGGCGGCTTCGCGCCCGGGCCTGGGCCGCGCACCCTGCACGTGCCCGGGTTGCCGCCGGTCGGGCCGCTGATCTGCTACGAGGCGGTGTTCCCGGGCCAGGGCGTGGACGAGCGTGATCGCCCGGCGTGGCTGGTCAACGTCACCAACGACGCCTGGTTCGGCAACTCGCTCGGCCCACGGCAGCACCTGGCCGCGGCGCGGATGCGTGCGGTGGAGGAGGGACTGCCGCTGGTGCGCGCCGCCAATACCGGGATTTCGGCCGCCTTCGATTCGCGTGGGCGACCGCTCGGCCGCCTCGGCCTCGGGCGCACCGGCACGCTGATCGTTGCCCTGCCCGGCGCCCTGCCGCCGACGCCCTTCGCGCGCTGGGGGCTGGTGCTGCCGTTCCTGCTGGCCCTCGGCTGCCTCAGCCTGGGCCTCAGTGTGACGCGCAAGCGGCCGGTTGGAACCTGAACCAAGCAAGCAATCATTCTTAAGAGGTGGCGCCGCGCTGGTCGCTTTTTTTGGACCGGTTAACGTGTCTCGCGACGCCTCTTGACCATTTCTGGTTGCATCGTTAACCTAATGGAGCAAATTAAGCAGCGTGAGGTTCGCCATGGCGCGCACTGGCCCTGGATTACCGGATGCGTTCGCCCCCGAGCCCGTGCACGCGGAGCGCGAAGGTCGTGCCAGCCCGATCGACTCCCATGTGGGAGGGCGGATCAGGCTGCGCCGCACGCTGCTCGGGATGTCGCAGGAGCGGCTTGGCGAGGCACTCGGCCTCACCTTCCAGCAGGTTCAGAAATACGAGAGGGGCGTCAACCGGGTTGGCGCCTCGCGCCTGTTCGACCTGTCACGCGTGCTGGACGTGCCGATCAGCTACTTTTTCGAGGAGATGCCGGAACTTCTGGCCAACACGGCGGCCGGCCGGCCGCTGACCGGGCTCGCCGAGGGGCAGGAAGGATTTGCCGGACCCGACGACGCGATGAACCGGCGCGAAACGCTGGAACTCGTGCGCGCCTACTACCGGATCACCGATCCGGCGGTGCGCAAGCGCGTGTTCGAGCTGATCAAGTCGATGGGCCCGAGCGAATCCTGACCCGGGCCGCGACGGCGGCCGGAGTCAGTCGGGCTCGGGTCCGGACGGATCGCGCAATTGCGGGTTGTCAAAGCGCGGATTGCGCCAGTCATGCAGCGCGGTCCTGAGTGCCGCGGCCAGGTCGCGCTTCTCCGCCTCGCCCAGGCTGCGGGCTACCTCCTCCTCCCGGCCGCCGCCGATCAGCAGGAGCCGCGGCACCCGGCCGACGCTCTCGGCGAGCCGCACCTGTAGCCAGGCCGCCGGCAGGACCGCCTCACTGCGCCGCCCGTGCCGATCGGTGCGCAGAATGCGCAGCCCGCGGTCGGTCAGGGTCAGGACCTCGCTGGCCCGCCGCGCCTGGGCATTGACCCGCAACAAGACGATGGCAAGCAGCGTCTCGCCGCCGTTGAACCCGGCAACCGGCCAGGCGCCGAGGTGCCAGAACAGCGTCGCGATCCCGGCGCTGAGCAGCACGAGCATACCGATCAGCACGCCCATTGCCCGCGGCGTCAGGCTGCGATGCGGCACGATCACCGCCTCGAAGACCGTCCCTTGCGCCGCCTCCTCCATCCCGGAGATGTTAGCGCATGCCCGCCCCAGCCAAGCCCCCTGCCCGCGGCCGCGGCCGTCGCGCCACGCGGGTCTCCGACGCGGCGGCAGGCAAGCCGGCGGCCGGGCGCGCCCGGGCCGGCGCCGGCCCGAAGCGGGCGTCCGGAGGCACCGCGAAGCCCAGATCCGCTGCGGCCGCACAAGCCAAGGGTGCTGACACTGCGAGACCGGGCGCTCGTGCAGGTGCCAAGCCTGCATCGGGACAGGGCGCCGGGCCAGCGTCGCCCGACCCGGCGTCCCCGGCCATGCCGGCCCGCAGCGTCCGCCCGTTCCTGGAGGCGCTCGCCCGGGCCAACCCCGATGCGCAGAGCGAGCTGCACTTCTCCGATCCTTACACGCTGTTGATTGCCGTCCTGCTCTCGGCGCAGACCACGGACGCGGGGGTGAACCGCGCGACCGTGGGGCTGTTCGCCGCCGCGCCCGATCCGGCGGCGATGGTGGCGCTCGGCGTCGAGGGGGTCGGCCAATACATCCGCACGCTGGGCCTGTGGCAGGGCAAGGCGCGCAACGTCATCGAGCTGTCGCGGCTGCTGCTGGAGCGGCATGGCGGCCACGTGCCGGACGACCGCGAGGCGCTGGAAGCCCTGCCCGGGGTGGGACGCAAGACAGCCAACGTGGTGCTGAACGTCGCGTTCGGGCAACCGACCATGGCGGTGGACACGCATGTTTTCCGGGTCGGCAACCGCACCGGCCTTGCACCCGGCGCGACGCCGCGCGCGGTGGAGGACGCGCTGGTGCGTCGCATCCCAAGCGAGCTGCTGCGCCCGGCGCATCACTGGCTGATCCTGCACGGACGCTACGTGTGCAAGGCACGCCGGCCGGAATGCTGGCGCTGCGTCGCGGCGGTCTGGTGCCGGTATCCCATCAAGACGCCCGCACCAGGCGCCGCCGCGCGAGGCCCTGCCGCATGAGCCGCCCGAACCTCGGGCCGGCCGACATGCTTTGCGTCGTCGACATGCAGCCGACCTTCATGCCCGGCGGCGAGCTGCCGGTGGCCGGGGGCGATGCGCTCGTGCCGCTGATCAACCGACTGCTCGCCGTCTTCCCGCACGCGCTGGCGACACAGGACTGGCATCCGCCGCACCACAGCTCTTTCGCCCGGGCGCATCCGGGCCGCGCACCGTTCGAGACGGTGACGATGCCGTACGGCCCGCAGGTGCTCTGGCCGGATCACGCGGTGCAGGGAAGCGCCAACGCCGACCTGCATCCCGATCTCGACCAGCGGCGGATCGAGCTGCTGCTGCGTAAGGGATTTGACCCGGCGATCGACAGCTACTCGGCGTTCTTCGAGAACGACCACGCGACCGCCACCGGGCTCGATGGCTGGCTGCGGGCGCGCGGCATCACCCGGCTGTTCTTCGCCGGGCTCGCCTTCGACTATTGCGTCGCCTGGTCGGCGCAGGACGCGGCGCGGCTCGGTTACGCGGTCGTGGTGATCGAGGACGCCTGTCGCGGCATCGGCCTGCCGCTTCCGGGCGGCGGCACCACGATCGACGAGGCGCGTGAGCGCATGCTGGGCTGCGGCGTCCGCCTGATCGAATCAGCGACGCTCGAGACGGTCTGACCGCCCGAGAGAGTCGCGCCGCGGAAGCCGCCCGGCCCGCAATTCGGCTGTCCCGACGCCGAGCCGGCCAACGATCTGGCCGGACGCAGCCGTCACCTCAGCGCCGGCCCCTGCGAACCCGCCGGCAGCCTTCCGCGGCCGCATCCTCCCAGCTCGCGTAGGTTTTTCGCGGACGGAGCCCGGAGCCGAAATCAAGTTCCAGCAGCCACCCGTCCTGGGTCCGCTGTACGTGGTAGTCCCGCGGCACAAACCATCGCCGCAGCCAGACCGGCGCCATTCCGAGCAATCGGGCGCCCTGTCGACCGCCAGTCTGCGCCGCCTCGGCTCTTGGGGAAGCCGGATCGCGTCGCATCGTCTGTGATCTCCAACGACGATGCCGCAGAATACGCCGGAACCGGGATTGCCGAGTCACATATGGGGGAGATCAACGAGATTTAACTCGTATCAGGGACATTGAGCTCGTTTCGGGAAGGCTCCTGTATGACAGATCATTTTCACCTTCCGCGATCACGACAATTGCCTCAGGACGGAACCCTCATCTTCACACTATTGTACCCATTGTGATCGTGTGCATTGCGCCGGACCGTTGCCCACCATGCCCAAACCGGCCACGGCGTGACGTCGGCGTCTCCCGCCGCCTTTCCACGCGGATGGATGCGGCTGATGCTGCGGGCGGCTCGGTGGCTGGCAGCCAGAAGGCGGCGGACGTCGGGCGCGGCCGAAGGCGCCGTTACTCCGCCATCGCCCGCGCGCGCCGGCGTCGCCCCGTGGCGGGCACCGCGGCGCGGCGGGCCCCGAGCCCGCCGATCTCCTGAAGTCGGGCCAGCATCCGCGCGCCCACCGCGGCGGCGCTGTGGCTGGTGCGGATGGTCCGGCGCGCTGCCTCACCGAGACGGCGGCCGAACTCCGGATCGGAGACGAGGTGGCGCATGTGCGCGGCGGCATGCGACGGATCGGGATCAGCCCATTCCTGTCCAAGCCAGCCCGGATAGGCGTCGCGCGGCACCGGTATCAGCCGGTAATCGACCAGCAGCGAATTGGCGGCATCCATGAAGTCGACATTGCCGGAATAGTCGGTCGCGATCACCGGCTTGCCGAGCAACATCGCCTCGGCCGGGCCGCGCCCGAATCCTTCCGACCGGTGCAGCGAGACGAAGCAGTCGCAAAGCGAGACGAGCGTCGCCAGCGCGCGTGCGTCGTACTCGCGATCGCGGACGATGACACGCGGATCGCCGCCGGCCAGTTTCAGCAGCGTCTCGAGCTCTGCCGCATGCTGCTCGCCGGCGAGCGTCTTGACCACCAGTGCCACTTTCTCGTCGCCGCGCGGGAAGGCTTCGCGGAAGGCGGCCAGCGCTGCCTCGGGATTCTTGCGTTGCACGTATGAGCGGAAATCGAAGCCGAAATAGAACAGGAAAGCGTCGTCGGGCAGGCCGAAATCGCCGCGGCCGAGTGCGGGGTCGGTCGCGGGCAGCTCCACGGCCATCGGCATCAGCGTCACCGGCCGCGGCGAGGCGGCGCGAAACGCCTCGCAGGCGAAGCGGGTGGAGGCCCAGATCTCGTCGTAGAAGGCGAAGGCGGTGTTCCATTCCGCCGGCAGACGCGCGAGTTCCCAGGCCCAGAAACCGATCGCGTAGGGACGCGCGGCGCCATTGCGGCGCAGGAACAGGTAGTCGCGCATCGCCGTGTCGGCGTTGCAATGCACGATGTTGATCGCGGGCTGCAGCGCCCCGGCCGGAAGGCTGGCACCATCCGCGTCGCTGTACTCGCCGCTCTGGTGGTCGAGAAAGGCGCAGGCGACATCATGCGCGCGCAACGCGGCGGCCGTCATGCGCACATCCGCGCCACGTCCGGACGCGACCCGTACCAGGCCCGTCAGCACGACACGCGCCGGCGATGTCGCGACTTTCGGTGCGAGCGTGGCGGGTGGCTGAGCGCTGATCCGGCGCAGCCAGGCGGAGATGCTCCACGGATCGTCCGGCTCGGCGGCCAGCGCCGCGATCAGTGCCGCCTGACCCTGATGCCCGGTCGGGTCGAAGAGCTGGCGTAAATCCGCGCGCCCCGCCCAGGCGAGCGAATGCAAGCGCAGAAAGCCGGGCACGGCGCCGGGCGCCGGCTGCGCCAGGAAGCCCGCGAAGGAGTCCGGCAGCGCATCCGGCGGCACGTCGAATTCCCGCATGCCGTAGCATATGACCCAGGCACAGAAACGAAGCTGCCCTTCCAGCGTGCGGAGGTCGCAAACCTCCCGCACATCGGTGCGCAGCGCCCACATCGCGTAGAGCAGCCTGCAGATCGGCACGCCCCCCTGCGCCGAGCCGGGCGCCCGCGCGCGGTTCCAGGCGGCGACCGCCCCGGTGTAGCCCTCAGGCCAGCCGCGCGCGCGCGAGCAGAAGGCGGCGAGCCAGATCGCCATGGCCTGCCGGCCCGCAACGTTACCCGGAAACCCGTCCACTTGCTGGCGGAACGGGCCGCTGTACCACGGCGCCAGCAGGCGCATGAGCCGGGTCACCGGCGGCGTCTCGTCGGTGCCCTCCTCTTCAACCGCGTCCATGAACGAAGCAACGCTGGGTGCGATCAGCGACAGATCCACCTCGCCCTCGGCGACGCCGGACAGCAGGCACCAGAGCAGAAAATCCTGCAGCTCCGCCTCGCTCTGATTGCGGAAATGCTGTTGCAGATCGGTGCGCTTCTCCCAGACCAGCGCCAGCTGGCGCGGGATCGGCGCACCTACCGCGTCGGTCAGCACGTTGAGCGGCACCGGCTCGGCGAGCCAGGCGTCGAGCGCCCCGCGCGGGCCGTCGAACACCTCCGCCGCCTGCGGCGGCCAGGGCAGCAGCGCGGGTAGAATCGTCTCCCGCTGCGCCAGCACCGCGCCGGCCGCGGCGATCGAGGCCTCGTCGAGCCCGGCCTCGGCGCCACCGCCTTCGCCGAACCAGCGCAGATATTCCTCCCGGCCGTCCGGCGTTTCGATGTCGAGACGGCGCTGCAAATCCCGCCGGCGCTGCCAGAGCTCATACATCACCCGCGTGACGCCGGGCGGCCCGAGCGCGGTCAGCGACGGTTCGACCGTGTCGAACAGACCGCCGTCGCCGGCGAACGGATCGCCTTCGAACTCGGCTTCATGCCGCCGGAACGAGCGCCGCATCATCTCATGCACCGCCCGTCCGCTGATGAAGCGGCCATAGGCGTAGGGAATTTGCCGGAACTCGGCCCAGCCGTGCCGCACGACGCGCGCGAGGTAGTCCTCGAACAGCGGCCGCAGCGCGCCGATCGTCTCCGTCGTGAAGCGGTTCTGGTGCTTGGAGAAGGCGGTCGGATCGGCGGGATTGACGCCGGAGAAATGCACGAAACGCAGCGCCTCGCCATCGACCAGCGTCTGCTGCCCGCGTCGCGTCACCCGCCGGTGCAGCAGGTTCCAGTAGGCGAGATTGTAGGAGTGATGGTGCAGGATGTGCGTGCCGCGCACGAAGCACGGTGCCATGTCCATCCAGCGCTGGTCGGTGAAGCGGTTGCCCTCGATATCGACCACCGCATCGCGCCGGCAGCGATCGCGCCACCAGCCGAGGAAGTCGCGGCTTTCCGGCGTCATCCGGAACGCCGCGAAGCCGAGATTGTAGCAGCCCGACTTCATGATGGTGAGATCGTCGGGCAGCGCGCCATCCTGCAGCGGCGCCGTCATGTGCGGCGTCAGCACCAGGCTCGCGCCGTCCGAGAGTGCCCGCTCCACGTGCTCGAGCGGCGCCGTCACCAGGATGTCGGGATCGAGATAGATGAGGCCGATCGCGTCGGGATGCCGGGCGGCGAGCCACAGGAAGCAGGACGGCTTGATCGCGGTCGAGAACTCCATCACGTCATAGGCAAACGCCATCGCCGCGAAACCGTCGATGCCCAGGGCGCGCGCCGGCACCAGCTCCGCAAGCCCTGCGAGCGCGCCGCCGGCCACCGGTTCGTCACACAGGAACACGTAGCGCGCGCTTGCGGGATGCTGCGCGGCAATCGACTCCACCAGCGTGCGCGCATAGGCGAGATAGTTGTTGGCGACGATGGTGAAGAACACCAGGCGTGGCGCCGCGGCATGTCGCGGCGCGCGTTCGCGCGCGGTGGCGACGCGCCCGCGGGCCGGCTTGCGCGCCGGGCTGCCAGCTTGTCTCAACGCTGCGGATTCCGGCGGACTTCGCCCCGGCGGGAGGAAATCACCCGCTCTCCGACGATGCGGCAGCGGACGATGGGGCGGCAGACGCGGCAGCAGAAGATGGGGCAGCAACAGACGGGGCGGCAGCAGACGGGGTGACCGGCGAGGATACAGCGGCATGCTTGTCGATCACCCGGTTCCAGGTATCGACTTCCTCGAGCGCCTCCGGCCCCGGAGCCCGGCCCTCGTAATAGCCGTTGGCGTTGTAGTGCGTGTGCGCCGAGGCGATCTTGCCGCTGCTGATGCTGGCCGCGACATCGGTGTAGCGCCGCGTGTACCAAGGCTCGTTGACCTTGAAGATGCGCGGCCGCCGCCCCTCGAAATAACCGGCTTCGGAGAAATGGCTGAGCGCATCCAGAATGCGCCCGCCGCGGATCGCCTCCGCGACATCGCGATAGGCGCCGGCATACCATGCCTGATCCATCAGGCCGTTGGCCGCGGCGTTGCGAACCAGCAGCTTCAGCACCTCCATCGGCATGGTGACGGTCTGGCCATCCGCCGCGACCTGCATGCACTGGCTGAGGCGGGCGTAAGGCGGGAAATACATGCCAGACCTCGTCCCGAAGGAAATGCGCAGGAGCGGCAACGGCCGTGCGCCCGAGGGCAGCCCTTGCGCACCGACCATAGCGGCATGCGTCCGCCCGCTTCAAGCGCGGGCGCCCCGGTCCCCCGGCTTCAGAAATCCGACCATCCGTTCCGCCTCGGAGACGATCGGCTCGGCGATCGCCGCGGCCCGTGCCGCCCCATCGAACAATATGGCATCGATCGCGCCGGGATCGGCCAGCAGCCGTCGCGTCTCCGCGGCGATCGGCTCGAGCCGCGCGACGAGCAGCGCCGCCAACGCCTCCTTGAAGACGCCGAATCCCTTGCCGCCATGCTCGGCCAGCACCGCGGCCGGATCGGCATCGGAGAGTGCGGCATAGATACCGACGAGGTTGCGCGCTTCCGGCCGCTGCGCCAGCCCGCCCGGCTCGTCCGGCAACGGCTCCGGGTCGGTCTTGGCGCGACGGATCTTCAGCGCGATCGTATCGGCGTCGTCGGTCAGGTTGATCCGGCTCTGATCCGACGGATCCGATTTCGACATCTTCCTGGTGCCGTCGCGCAGGCTCATCACCCGCGCCGCCGGACCGAGGATCAGCGGCTCGATCAGCGGGAAGAAATCGGCGCCGTAATCGTGGTTGAACTTCTGTCCGACGTCGTTGGCGAGTTCGAGATGCTGGCGCTGGTCGTCGCCCACCGGCACGCGCGTCGCCTTGTAGGCGAGGATGTCGGCCGCCATCAGGTTGGGATAGACGTACAGCCCGGCCGAGGCATTCTCCCGATCCTTGCCCGCCTTGTCCTTGAACTGCGTCATCCGGTTCAGCCAGCCGAGCCGTGCGATGC
Source organism: Acetobacteraceae bacterium (assembly GCA_035504175.1). Taxonomy (GTDB): domain Bacteria; phylum Pseudomonadota; class Alphaproteobacteria; order Acetobacterales; family Acetobacteraceae; genus DATJSJ01. The sequence continues at coordinate 3,768 of DATJSJ010000130.1, read as the reverse complement.
AGTTGCAGATCCAGGCCAGCCGCGCATGCGCGGAGACCGCCGATTGCGGGAACAGGATGTGCCGCTCCGGGTCGAGGCCGCAGGCGAGCAGCGCCGCCGCCATCTCCCGCGTCTGCGCCCGCAGCCCCTCCGGGTCCTGCCAGACCGTGATCGCGTGCATGTCGACCACGCACCAGATGCACTCATGGTCGCGCTGCAGGCCGACCCAATTGCGGATCGCGCCGAGATAATTGCCCAGGGTCGGGACCCCGGACGGCTGGATGCCGGAGAAAATGCGCTGCATGCCGGGCTTTTCCGGTGCCGCCGCGCTCCGGTCAAGCCGAGGCCGCGTCCGGCTTGGGCGGCACCGCCGCCCGCCGCCGGCGGCGCAGGAAGGTGCCGACGAACTCCCGAAGGTCGAATGCCCCGATCGCCTCGCCGGCGACGAAATAGGCGGCAAGTCCGAGGCCGACCAGCAGCGCCAGGCCAAGGAAGCGCAAGCCGTGCGGCCGGTTCAGGGCGGCGAACACGCTGCGCTCCGCCAGCACCAGCGCCGCGGCCATCGCAACCGACGCGACCCCCATCCGCCACAGCCGCCCGCGCAGCCGCGCATCCAGCCGCAGATGCCCGCGCCGGTGCAGTGCCCAGGCCAGGCCCGCGACGTTGAACATCGCGGCAAGGCTGGTCGCGAGCGCCGGCCCGACCTGCTGCAGCGGCCGCATGAACACCAGGTTCAGGGCCAGGTTCACCGCCACCGCGACGACGCCGATCTTGACCGGTGTGGCGGTGTCGCCGCGGGCGAAGAAGCCCGGCGCCAGCACCTTGACGATCACGAAGGCCGGCAGGCCGACCGCGTAGGCGGCCAGCGCCGCGGCGCTGCCGGCAACCGAGGCGGCGCCGAACGCGCCGCGCTGGAACAGCACCGACATGACCGGCTCGCGCGCCACGACCAGCGCCAGCGCCGCCGGCAGCGTCAGCACCAGCGCATACTCCAGCGCCCGGTTCATCGTGTCCGATGCCGCTTCCGCCTCGCCCGCCCGCACCTGACGCGACAGCAGCGGCAGCAGCGCGGTGCCGACGGCGGTGCCGATCGTGCCCAAGGGCAGCTGCTGCACCCGGTCGGCGTAGTAGAGCAGCGACACCGAGCCGGGCGGCAGCAGGCTCGCGATGATCACGTCGATCGCCAGGTTGAGCTGCGTCACCCCCGCGCCGACCAGCCCCGGCGCCATGCGCCGCAGCAGCAGCCGCATCTGCGGCGTCAACCGCGGCCGGGGGATCCGCATCGCCATGCCGGCCCGCGCCGTCGCTGCCATCAGCACCACGAGCTGGACTACGCCCGACGCCGTGACACCCCAGGCCAGCGCGTGCCCGACCGTCGGCACGTAGGGCGTGAGCCAGAGCATCGCCGCGATCGAGACGGCGTTGAACAGCAGGTACGAGGCGGAGGCGGCGGTGAACCGGTCCATCCCGTTCAGCACGCCGGCGAGCAGTGCGGCGAGGCAGATCAGGATCAGGTAGGGAAAGGTGATCCGCGACAGCGCCACGGCGAGCGCGAACTTGGCCGGCGTCGCGGCAAACCCCGGCGCGAGCACCGCCATGAGCTGCGGCATGAAGATCTCGCCGACGATGGTCAGCGCGCCGAGCCAGAACGCCATGACGCTGAACGCCTCGGCGGCGAACTGCCGCGCCGCCGGCTGGCCCTCGGCCGCCAGCATGCCGGCGAAGGCGGGGACGAAGGCGGCGTTGAACGCGCCCTCGCCGAACAGCCGGCGGAACAGGTTGGGCAGCTTCAGCGCGACGAAGAACGCGTCGGCGACCGGCCCGGCGCCGAGCAGCGCCGCGATCAGCATGTCGCGGGCGAAACCGAGGATGCGGCTGGCCATCGTCCAGCCGCCGACCGTGATGATGCCGCGCAGCATGCGGCTGGCCTACTCGTCCCGCAACGGACGGGCAAGCAGCGCCGCGACGGCCTCCCCCAAGGTCAGCCGGCCGGAGACCAGCGCCGCCACGGCGCGGCAGATCGGCAGGTCGAGATCGCCCGCCCGGGCCACCAGCGCCGGCGCCGTCGCCACCCCCTCGACCACGCCGCGGCCGGCCGCCAGCGCCGAGTCGAGCGACTCGCCGCGCCCGAGCGCCAACCCCAGCGCGTAGTTCCGGCTGGTCGGCCCGGCGCAGCTCAGCAGCAGATCGCCGAGCCCCGACAGTCCGGCGACCGTCTCCGCTCGCCCGCCCAGCGCCACCGCCAGCCGGCCGATTTCCGCCAGCCCACGCGTCACGAGCGCGGCGCGCGCATTCTCCCCGAGCCCGGCGCCGATCACCGCCCCGGCCGCGATCGCCACCACGTTCTTCGCCGCGCCGCCGACCTGCGCCCCCATCGGATCGTCATTGCCATAGAGACGAAAGCCCGGCGTGCCGAGCAGCCCGATGAGACGCTGGCGCAGCCCGGCGTCCGCGGCCGCGATGACCGAGGCGGTCGGGAGCCCCAGCGCAACCTCGCGAGCGAAATTCGGCCCGGTCAGCACGGCGCACGCCACGCCGGGATGCCTGGCGGCCACGATCTCCAGCGGCAGGCGCAGGCTGCCCTGCTCCACCCCCTTCGCGCACACGACCAGCGGCCCCGCCGGCGCAATCCGGTCAAGCAACCCGCGCAGCGCCGCAAGCGGTATCGTGAGCAGCAGCGCATCCTGCCCGGCTCCGGGCAGAGTTCCCGTCACAGCAACCGAATCCGGCAGGCGAATGCCTGGCAAGCGCGGGTTCTCGCGTGTCCCTGCGATTGGCGCCGGATCGCGGGCCCAGAGCGTCACCGCTGCTCCGGCCCGCGTTGCCTGCACCGCCAGGGCGGTGCCCCAGGCGCCGGCGCCGAGAATTGCCACCCTATTCATTGGCCAGCCGGGTCAGCGCCATGCCCTCGCCCGGCTCCCGCGTGCCGAGGCGCTGCAGCAGCGCCGCCAGAATCGGCGCCGCCTCGGTCTCGAACTGCCAGGGCGGGTTGACGACTGCGAGTCCGCAGCCGTTCAGCCGCGCCGGATCGACCGGCTCGCGCAGCCAGAGCTCGGCGGCGACGATGTCACGCATCCCGGACTCGCTCAGCGCGGCATGAAAGGCGCGCACCGGCGCCCGGTGCTTGATCGGATACCAGGCGGCGAACACGCCGGTCGCGAAGCGTGCATGGCCGCGCCACAGCCCGGCGACGAGTTGCTGAAACTCGTCCTCCGCCTCATACGGCGGGTCGATCAGCACCAGGCCCCGCCGCTCCGCCGGCGGCAGCAGCGCCCCCAGCGCCTCCCAGGCGTCGCGCGCATGCACCGCGACCTGGGCGTCGTCCGCGAACAGGCGGCGCAGGGTTGCCGCATCCTGAGGGTGCAGCTCGCAGCAGACCAGCCGGTCCTGCGGCCGCAGCAGGGCACGAAGCAGCGCGGGGGAGCCGGGATAAAGGCCGAGACACTGCACCAGCGCGGCGTAGTCCGCGAGCGGTCGCGGCGGGTCGTCGAGCAGACGGGCGATGCCGGCTCGCCACTCGCCGGTGCGCGCCGCTGGGCCGGCGGTCAGGTCGTAGCGGCCGGCGCCGGCATGAGTGTCCAGGACGCGCAGCGGCGCCGGCTTGCGCTGCAGGGTGCGCAGCAGACAGACGAGCAGCGCGTGCTTGACGCAGTCGGCGAAGTTTCCGGCGTGGAAGGCGTGGCGGTAATTCATGGCAGAGGCCAAAGGAAGGCTAGGGGCTCTGCCCCTGGACCCCGGCAAAGGCGCAGCCTTTGCAATCCGTTCCTTAAGTGACGGGGGTCTGGGGCC
>DATJSJ010000129.1:0-4592 GCA_035504175.1 Acetobacteraceae bacterium | reverse complement strand
TGCTGCCTCATCCCTGCTCACGGAGTTTGGTTGTCACGACAGTGCGGTGTCCTCGACGCCGATCACGGCGATGCAGTCGCCGGCCTTGACCAGGCCGGGGAAATGCCGCGCCGTCAGCACGCCATCGATCGCGGCGCGATGCTCCGCCGCGGCAAGCCCGGTGCGGCCAATCGGATGGACGCGTGCGAGAAGCTCGCCGGCACGCACCGGATCGCCGAGATCGCGGCAGGGCTCGAGCAGCCCGTCTTCCTCGGCGAAGCGGAAGCACGCGGCGGAGGGCATGTCGAGCCAGCGCGTCGGCGCCGGCGCCGGATCGCCAGCCAGGATGCCCCAGTGGCACAGCAGGTTGCGCAGGCCGCGTCGCGCGATCGCGACGGTCGCGGCGCGACTGGTGCCGCCGCCGCCGAGTTCGGTGGTGACGAAGATCTTGCCCATGCGCTCGGCCACGGTGTCGTACATGCCGGCGGCGTCGATCTCCAGCATGCGCATCGACCAGGGCGCACCGAAGGCGGCGACGCCGGCGAAGCAGCGCGCCTCCTGCGCCGGATCGGGCAGGCGATGCGCCGCGGCATAGGGCAGGAAATCAAGTGTCCGGCCGCCGGAGTGGAAATCCAGCACCATGTCGGCGAGCGGCAGCAGGAAGCGCGTGAAATAGTCGGCGATCTTCTCGGTGATCGTGCCGTCCGGCCGTCCGGGGAAGCAGCGGTTGAGATTGCCGGCGTCGATCGGCGAGGTGCGGGTGCCGGCGCGGAAGGCGGGATAGTTCATCGCCGGCACGATGATCACCCGCCCGCGCACATCCTCCGCCACCAAGGTGCGTGCGAGATCGAAGAGCGCGATCGGCCCCTCGTATTCATCGCCGTGATTGCCGCCGCTGAGCAGCGCCGTCGGACCCTCGCCGTTTGCGATCACCGCCACCGGGATCATCACCGATCCCCAGGCGGAATCGTCACGGCTGTACGGCAGGCGCAGGAACCCGTGCTGCACGCCCGGCGCCGCGAAATCCACCGTCGGCACGACAGGGGACGGGAGACGGTCGCGGGCCGCGTCCATCGCGTCAGTCCTTGACGAATAGGCGCCGCGGCACGTTTGCCAGGCACTCGACGCCGCTGTCGGTGATCACGATACTCTCGGTGATTTCGAGCCCCATCGTCTCCAGCCACAGCCCGGTCATGAAATGGAACGTCATGCCGGGCTGCAGCTCGGTGCGATCGCCCGGGCGCAGGCTCATCGTCCGCTCGCCCCAGTCCGGCGGATAGCTGAGCCCGATCGGGTAGCCGGTGCGGTTGTCCTTGACGATGCCGTGGCGCTTCAGCACGGCGAAGAACGCGTTGGCGATGTCCTCGCAGGCATTGCCCGGCCGCGCCGCGGCGAGCCCCGCTTCCATGCCCTCCAGCACCGCCTTTTCGGCATCAAGGAAGGCGGTGGTCGGGCGGCCGAGGAAGACGGTGCGCGACAGCGGACAGTGATAGCGGCGGTAGCAGCCGGCGATCTCGAAGAACGTGCCCTCGCCGCGCCGCATCGGCTGGTCGTCCCAGGTGAGATGCGGCGCCGAGGCCTCCGCGCCCGACGGCAGCAGCGGCACGATCGCGGGATAGTCGCCGCCGAACCCGTCGACGCCACGGATGCCGGCATCGTAGATCTCGGCGACCAGGTCGCATTTGCGCATGCCCGGCTCGATCTTATCCAGGATGCGCGCATGCATCGCCTCGACGATGCGTGCGGCGCGGCGCATGTGGTCGAGCTCCTGCGCGCTCTTCACCGCGCGCTGCCAATTGACCAGTGCGGTCGCGTCGGCAAACCGCGCATTCGGCAGGGTTCGCTGCAGGGTGGCGAAGGCGGCGGCGGAGAACCAGTAATTGTCCATCTCGACGCCGATCGCCTCGCGCTGCCAGCCACGCCGCTCGATCAGCGCCGCCAGCACCTCCATCGGGTGCCGCTCCGGCGACTGCACGTAGTGGTCGGGGTAGGATTCGATGTTCGCCGGCGCGAGATACGTCGTGCGCCGCGCGCCGTTCGCGTCCTGGGCACGGCCGAACCAGACCGGTTCGCCCGATTGCGGCACCAGCACCGCCTGGTGCACGTAGAACGACCAGCCGTCATAGCCGGTCAGCCAGCCCATGTTGGACGGATCGCTCACCACCAGCAGCGTGATGCCCGCACGCTCCATCGCCACACGGGTCTTGGCGAGGCGGGCATCGTATTCGGCGCGGGTGAAGGGCAGCGACGGTTCGGTCACGCGGGAGAGTCCTCGGTCATGGTCAGGCGTCGAAGGCGGTGCCGGCGCCGGCCTCGCGGGCGCGGCGCACGGCGAGGGTGGCAATCGCGGTGTCCTGCACGCCGGTGCCGGTGAGGTCGCAGACCGTGATCGAAGCGGCATCGGCGCGGCCCGAGGCGCGGCCGGCGACGATCGCGCCCAGTTCCGGAAACGCCGCGTCGGCGGGGATCAGCCCGGCGGCGATCGCGTGATGCAGTTCGCCGAGGCGGCGCGTCTGCGACAGCCGGTCGGCGACGTAGGGGCGTGCCGCGACGACGATGCGCGGATCGAGCTCGTTCTTGTGCTCGGAATCGGAGCCCATGGCGGTGACGTGCTGCCCCGGCGCGAGCCAGTTGGCCTGCAGCACCGGCGTGGTCGCCGGCGTGGTCGTCACGATGATGTCGGCATCGCGCACCGCCGCTTCGGCGGACTCGGCCGCCTGCACAGCGATGCCGAGCTGCGCCGCAAGTTCCGAGGCAGCGGCGCGCGCCTGCTCCGGCCGCCGCGCCCAGATCCGCGCGGCGCGGATCGGCCGCACCAGGCACAGTGCCGCAAGCTGCAGCCGCGCCTGCGCGCCGGCGCCGAGGATCGCGGCGGTCGCGGCATCCGGCCGCGCGAGATGCTTCGCGGCCACCGCGCCCGCTGCGGCTGTGCGCAGGTCGGTGAGAGTGCCGTTGTCCAGCAGCAGCGCCTGCACCAGCCCGGTCTCGACTGAGAGCAGCACCATCAGCCCGTTCAGGCTCGGCAGGCCGCGCTTCGGATTGTCGAAGAAACCGGGGCTGATCTTGATCGCGAACCCGTCCAGGCCCGGGACGTAGGCGGTCTTGACGTCGACCTCGCCGCGATGCTCCGCGATGTCGAGGCGCAGCACCGGCGGCATCACCACGGCCCCGGTCGCAAGCGCGGCGAAACCCTGCTCGATGCAGGCAACCGCGTCGGCGTCGAGCGGCATCAGCCGGCGCAGCTCCGTCTCGGTCAGGATCAGCATCCGCGTCATGGTGCGTCCGCGCCGTCGAGCACGCGGCGGTGCAGCTCGGGATCGATGTTGCCGCCGGAGAGGATCGCGACCGTGCGTCCCGCCGGCGCGACTTTGCCCGCGAGCAGCGCCGCGATCGTCACCGCGCCCCCGCCTTCCAGCGTCTCGCCCTCGACGCGGAAGGCGTGGCGGATGCCGGCGGCGATCTCCGCTTCCTCGAGCACCACGACGCCGTCGAGCAGGTCGCGCACCATCGCGAAGGTGTACCGGTTCTCGAGGCCGATGCCGCCGCCGAGCGAATCCGCGAGCGTCGGCTCCTCCTCGACCGCGACCGGGTGCCCGGCGAGCAGGCTCGCCTGCATCGCGGCACCGCGCGCCATGCTGACCCCGATCACGCGCGCCGCCGGGTGCCGTGCCTTGACCGCCGTCGCGACCCCGGCGGCCAGCCCGCCGCCCGAAAGCTGCACCAGCACCAGCGCGAGGTCGGGCACGTCCTCGGCGATTTCCAGCCCGAGCGTGCCCTGGCCGGCGATCACCGCCGGATCGTCGAAGGGCGGGATCAGCGTCAGACCCTCGGTCGCGACGAGCCGATCGGCTTCCTCCTGCGCATCGTCCTGCGACCGGCCGACGATGCGCAATTCCGCGCCCTCGGCGCGAATCGCGTCGCGCTTGTTCTGCGGCACCAGGTTGGAGAGACAGACGACGCAGCGCAGCCCTTCGGCCGCGGCGGCATGGGCGACGGCGCGGCCGTGATTGCCGGTCGAGACGGTGACGAGCCCGTGCGTCCGCGCCTCCGGCGGCAGGGTCAGCACGGCGTTGGTCGCGCCGCGCAGCTTGAAGCTGCCGGTGGTTTGCCGGTTCTCGCGTTTCAGCAGGATGGGCGCGCCCGTCGCGTCGCGCAGCGTGGCGGAGGGGACGATGTCGGTGCGGAGCACGCGGCCGGCGACGCGCTGCCGCGCCGCCTCGATGGCGGCGATTGCGACCGGAGCGGCCGGCCGGCCGGTCAGCGCCGGCTCCCGGTGCCGCGATCAGGACCGAATTGCACGAGCTCCCGCGCCATGCCGCGAGGGTATTGAGCGATTGCTATGAGTCAATCAAAACAATGTCTCATTACATGCTGTGCGCGCCGGCGACTACCGTCACGCGACGGTACCGATCTGGTTCACCGGCGGCAGTTGCAGCAGCGTCGCGCGGATCGACTCCAGCGCCTCGCGCAAAGTCGCCGGCGACAGCCGGCCGCCGATGCAGACGCGCACGCCGCCCGCGGGCGGGCGGCCGCCGGCGACGAACGGATCGGACGGCGTCACCGCGACGTGCCGGGCGGCCAGCGCGCGGATCAGCGCCTCCTCCGTCCAGCGC
>DATJSJ010000128.1:0-26516 GCA_035504175.1 Acetobacteraceae bacterium | reverse complement strand
AAGGCCGGCACACGGAACTTTACGGAGAGTCGCCCAGATAGCCGAAGACGGCCCGTTTCACCCTGAGCGAAAGCTTCCGCTGATCGGTCTCGCCATGCGCACCTGCCGCGTCGATCATGCCTCTGACGATCGCCATAACGTTCCTTGCCGCGGCGTCACCGTCCGCCTGGCGCGGCAGATCCGGGCGCCGCAGCACGTCGGACAGGATGGCGCGGAACCGCTCGCCGACCCGCTCGGTATCGGCGTCGAAAGGTAGGCGCGCCTCCTCGAAGTCCAGCAGTCGCGCCAACGCAGGGCGGCGGAACCGGTGCGCCGTGCATGCCAGGATCAGCGCCGAAAGGGCGGCGGTGCCGCAGGGTGCGGCTCCGGCTGCCTCCGCATCGTCGATCAGCAGCGATGTCTCGCGCACGATCAAGGCCCCGATCAGGCGGGCTCCCTCGAGACCGTGCAGGTCATCCGCACGACGTCCGATGCTCACGGGGATGCAGAGCGGCGGCATGCGCTCGACCAGTGTGGGCGCGGCTCCGGTCTCGCTTGAACGTCCCGCGCGTCCGGTGGCCTGGCCGGCTTGCAACCCGACGGTCGCGGCGCTCTAAATCGGCCTTCCGGGTCGGCAAGGAGCGAGGCGTGCCAGCAACCGTGCAGCAGCCGGTCGTCGCGAGGCTCACACGCGCCGCCATCTTTCTGGTCACGACGATCAACCGGGGAGCGAAGGGTGAGGCAGCGGTGCGCAACCTCTGCGGCGATCTCGCCGCGCTCGTGCGCGCTGTCGGTTTCCGTGACCTGGAAGGCAAACTGTCATGCGTCCTGGGCTTCGGCTCCGATGCCTGGGACCGCCTGTTCGGAGCGCCCCGGCCCAAGGACCTGCACCCGTTCCACGAGATCCGCGGCCGGCATCATGCGGTCGCGACTCCGGGCGACCTGCTGTTCCATATCCGCGCGGCGCGGACGGATCTGTGCTTCGAACTGGCGACGCAGATCATGTCGCGGCTCGGCGGCGCGGTCAGCGTCGCTGACGAAGTGCACGGTTTCAGCTACTTCGACGAGCGCGATCTGATCGGCTTCGTCGACGGCACCGAAAATCCCGTGGGGCAGGAGGCGGTCGACGCCACGATCATCGGCGAGGAGGATGCCGCCTTCGCCGGCGGCAGCTATGTGATCGTCCAGAAATACCTGCACGACCTTGCCCGCTGGAACATGGTGCCGGTCGAGGAACAGGAGCGAATCATCGGCCGGAGAAAACTCTCCGACATCGAGCTGGACGATGCCGTGAAACCGACCTACGCGCACAACGCGCTGACCTCGATCGAGGAGGACGGCGAGGAGCTGCAGATCGTGCGCGACAACATGCCGTTCGGGGATATCGGCAAGGGGGAGTTCGGCACCTACTTCATCGGCTACGCCCGTTCCCCGACGCGGATCGAGCAGATGCTGACGAACATGTTCGTCGGCAAGCCGCCCGGAAACTATGACCGGTTGCTGGACTTCAGCCGTGCCATCACGGGGACGCTGTTCTTCGTGCCGACCGCAAATTTCCTGGAGAGCGTTGCGGCGGAGATGCCGGCCCCGTCGAATGTCGCCGACCCCGGCCAGCGTCACGATGACGGCCAATCGAAGTCACCGCGGCCTATGCCCGACGGCTCGCTCGGCATCGGTGCACTGAAGGGAGGAAGCAGGACGTGAACAATCTCCATCGCGAGCTCGCCCCGATTTCCGACGCGGCCTGGGCCCAGATCGAGGAGGAGGCATCGCGCACCCTCAAGCGCCACCTGGCGGCGCGACGCATCGTCGACGTGTTCGGGCCGAAGGGCGCCGATTTCTCGGCGGTCGGAACCGGTCATGTCCAGCCGATCGAAGCGCCCGGCGACGGAATTCAGGCGGCGAAGCGGGAGACCGGGGCGCTCGTGGAATTGCGCGTTGCGTTCGAGCTCACGCGTCAGGCGATCGACGACGTTGAGCGGGGCGCGGGCGATTCGGATTGGGCACCGCTGAAGGAGGCGGCACGCAAACTCGCCTTCGCCGAGGATCGCTCCGTCTTCGAGGGATACGCAGCGGGCGGGATCCGGGGCATGCGCCAGGACACGAGCAATCCGGTCATGGCGCTACCTGCCGCCGTCGAGGGCTATCCGGCCCTGTTGGCGCAGGCGGTCAGCCAGCTGCGCCTCGCCGGCGTCAATGGCCCGTACAGCCTGGTTCTGGGGGAGAAGGCGTACACGGCGATCACCGGCGGCAGCGAGGAAGGCTACCCGGTCCTGCAGCACATCCACCGGCTCGTCGAGGGGGAGATCGTCTGGGCGCCGGCGATCGAAGGCGGATTCGTGCTGACAACGCGTGGTGGCGACTTCGAATTGGCGATCGGGCAAGACATCTCCATCGGCTACCTCGGTCATTCGAGTTCCGCCGTCGAGCTGTACCTGCAGGAGAGTTTCACCTTCCGGCTGCTGACCTCCGAGGCGGTCGTGGCGCTCTCGCCCGCACAAGGGTGACAGGACGGTTCACCGCATGACGGGACGGTCCACCTGGCCCAAAGACATGCATTGCCGGAGGCGCGGCCAGAGCCGGAACGCCCGTCTCTCCCCCGATTGACATTCCCCGACCCCCACGCTTCGCCTCCACCGCCGATCGGCCCCGCAACCGCGAGCCCCCCCACCATGGCCGAGCTGGTCGATTCCCTGCAGATCTACCGCGGCTACCAGCCGGAGGACGCGGCGCTGATCACCCGCTACTTCCGCCTCGACCCGACGCCGGAACCGGGGTTCGTGCTCGACCGCCTCGGTGTCCGCACGCGGATGAGTTCGCTCTGGGACGGGCTCGACTCCCTCGACGGCACCGTGCTGCCGCCGCCGCTGCCGTCGGATTTCCACGCCGAGGCGATCGAATGGATCGGGCTGCTGCGCAGCGTCGCCGAAGCGCGCGACCAGTTCGCCGCAATGGAACTCGGCGCCGGCTGGGGGCCCTGGCTGGTGGCCGCCGCCGCTGCCGCGCGGCTCAACGGCATCGCCGACACTTTCCTCCTCGGCGTGGAGGCCGATCCGCAGCACTACGTTTCCCTTCGACAACATTTCCTGGATAACGGGCTGGAGCCGAATCGGCACCGGCTGCTGCACGCCGCGGTCGGCGTCGCGTCAGGCACGGTGCGCTTCCCGCGCGTCGCCGATCCGCGCAACGCCTGGGACGCGCGGCCGATGCGGGAGGGCGCGTCGGCCGACCATCTCGGCCGGCGCTTCGCCGATTTCGTCGAGGTCGAGGTTCTTGACTTGGCCGCACTCCTGGCCCAGCGCCCCGTCTGGGATCTCGTGCATATCGACGTCCAGGGCAGTGAGGCCGAGTTGTGCCGCGCCGCCCTCAATGCTCTCGCGGCGCGGGCGCGCCGGTTGGTGATCGGCACGCACTCGCGCGCCATCGAAGGCGACCTGCTGATGCTGCTGCACCGGGCTGGATGGCGGCTGGAAAACGAGAAACCTTGCCGCTTCATCTTTCATGCCGATGCGCCGGGCCTGGAGGCCATGACGACGCATGACGGCGCCCAGGTCTGGAGCAATCCCGCCCTGATCGACTGAACCGCCCCGCCCGACCGCCCAGGAGATCCTCCCCGATGCAGCTCCCGCCCGGGACCACGTTCGACGTTGCCGCCGTCCTGTTCGACATGGACGGCACGCTCGTCGATTCGACCGCCGCCGTGGTCCGAATCTGGCACCGCTGGGCAGCGCGGCACGGCATCGACCCGGACGCGATCCTGCGCGTCTCGCACGGCCGCCGCGCCCAAGAGGTGATGCGGGAATTCGCCCCGGCCAGCCTCGACATCGCGGCCGAGCTGGACAGGCTGGAGGAGATGGAGCGCGCCGAGACCGAGGGCGTGATCGCCGTGCCCGGCGCCGCCGCACTCCTCGAATCGCTGCCACCGGAGCGCTGGGCGGTGGTCACCTCGGCAACGCGGCGGCTGGCGGAGGTGCGACTCGCGCTCACGGGCCTGCCGATGCCCGCGGCCTTCGTCGGCGCCGCGGACGTGGCCGAAGGCAAGCCGAACCCGGAGGGCTACCGTCTGGCGGCGGCGCGGCTCGGCGTCGATCCCGCCGCCTGCCTGGTGCTGGAGGACGCACCGGCCGGCCTTGCCGCCGGCCGCGCCGCCGGCGCCCGGGTCGTGGCCCTCGCTACCACGTTGCCATCAGCGGAGCTGGAGCACTGGGACTGGCTTGCCGACCTGCGGCCACTGCAGCACGTGCCCTCGGCGGGACCGGGTCTGCGGCTGCGGATCCGCTGACCCGGTCGGTTGCGCCGTTCAGCCGCTCCTCCCGCCAAGCTGGTCGCCCACCAGGAACGTCACGCCCCGCACATAGGCCTCCCGCGTGTCGCCGCGGAGCTGGCCCTGCATGTGCACCACGTAGCGCATCGTCTCGAGATCGGCGATCCAGATGTCCATCGTCGAGATCAGCGTCGAGACCTTGTGCACGAAGGGCACCACGGCGTACCGCGCGCCAGCCTTTCGCGCGACCGGCACCCAGCACTCGCCGCATTTGTCGCGCTGCTCGGACGCCACCTGCGCCGCAAAGGGCTTCAGACTGACCAGCTCATAGTGCCCGCTCTTCTGCAGCAGCGATTTCAGCGTCGCGGTCGCCGCCGCCAGCGCCGGCGCATGGTTCTCGCCCGGCGGCTCGCCGCTGGTGTCGACCAGCTGGAAGGGAAACACCGCCGTCGGTTCCGGCGCCGCCGCCTGCGCCGGCCATGGCTGCGCCACGACCCAGATCCCCAGCACGCCCAGCGCAGCCCATACCCATCGCTTCACGTCGCGCTTCCTTCCTTTTCGATCACGTCCAGTAACAACCGCAGCGCCCGCTCCGTCGCCGCCGCGCGGACCGCGGCGCGATCACCGGCAAAGACCTGGTGCACCGCGACTGGCGCGCCGCCCCGGCGACAGGTCCCAAAGCACACAAGCCCAACCGGTTTCGCGGCGCTGCCGCCGCCCGGTCCGGCAATCCCCGTCACCGCCACGCCGGCATCGGCGGCTGATCGCGCCAGCGTGCCGACGGCCATTGCTGCGGCCACTGCGTCGCTGACCGCGCCCTCCGCCGCGATCAGCGCCGCCGGCACACCCAGCATCTCCGTCTTCGCCGCGTTGGAATAGGTGACGAACCCACGTTCGACCACGTCGGACGAGCCGGCAATCGCGGTCAGGGCCGCCGCCACCAGGCCACCGGTGCAGCTCTCCGCCGTCGCGACCATCAGACCCGCCCGCCGGCCCGCCGCCAGCACCGCCCGCGCCAGGTCCAGCGTCACCTCGTCCACAGCATCACTCCAGCAGGCCGGGCAGGCGCCAGCGCACGAGCGCCAGCACCGCCGCCGTCATCAATCCGGCGGCTATATCATCACCCATCACGCCCAGTGGCCCCTCTTTGCGGTCCAGCCAGCCGACCGGGCCGGGCTTGGCTATGTCGAACGCCCGGAACAGCAGGAACGCGGCCAAAATGCCCGGCCAGGCAGGCCGCGCAAGTCCCAGCAGGGCCACCAGCTGGCCGGCTATCTCATCGATCACCACCCAGCCCGGATCACCCTCCGGACGCAGCTCGGTCAACGCCCAAACTCCGGCAGCGCAACAGCCAACAGCCGCGGCAGCGACCGCGGCGGGGGAGATGGCGACCAACCCGGCACCAACCAGGGCAGCCAGGGCCGAGGCGAAGGTGCCGGGGGCGCGGGGAAAACGGCCAGCGCCGACACCGGTCGCGACCGTGCGCGCGGTGGTCAGAAGCAAGGCTGGGGCTCTGCCCCAGACCCCGCCGGGCGGACCCCATGACTTAAGGACGCCACGGGGGGACGGGGTAGGGACGGATCAGGCCGAGATGGGCGCGATAGACGGCGATGTTCTCGACGACGCGCTGCACGTAGTTGCGGGTCTCGCCGAACGGGATCAGCTCGATCCAGTCGATCATGTCGCCTGAGACGCGCGGGTCGCCATTCGTCGCCAGCCATTCCTGCACGCGATTGGGGCCAGCATTGTAGGCGGCAATTGCGAGCGGCAGCGAACCGCCGAACTGCTGCAGCAGCGTCTCGAAATAGCTGGTGCCGAGGCGCATGTTCTCGTCCGGGTCGGCGGTCAGCGATACCAGACTGACCGACAGGCCGAGATGATGCGCCACATCCTGCGCCGTCGCTGGCATCAACTGCATCAAGCCACGGGCGCCGGACGGGCTGAACGCCGCGGTGTTGAAACTGCTCTCCTGCCGGATCAGGCCGAGCGTCACCGCCCGCTCCACCGGACCATCCGGCGGCTCGATCCGATCCGGCCAGCCAACATCGGCGAGTATCAGCCCATCGACGCCGGCACGGCGCGCGATCGCCACTGCCTGGTCGGGCAGGCCCAGGCCAAGTGCAAGCCACGCCGCCATTGCCTGGCCTGATGGGCCCGGCGCCTCCTCCTCCAGCCGCCTCAGGAAGGGACGCGCACGATAGGGCTCACCCCAGGCGACCAGCAGCACCGCCGCCCGCGCCACCTGCTGCCCGACGAAGGCGACGGCCTGCGCCCGGGTCCAGTGCGGGTCATGCAGCGCGTCGATCCGCGCATTCAGCGCCGCCGGATCGTCGCCCACCGCCAGCGCCGCGAGCTGTCCATAATAGGTCGTGGGCCAGGTCGCCGCCTTAACATACTCGGCACGGGCGGTGGCATGGTCACCCGCCGCCTCTGCGGCCCGGCCCAGCCAGTAATGCGCCCTGCCCTGGGTAATGGCCGCCTGCGAGGCATCCGCCAGCACCCGGAAATGCCGCGCCGCCGTCGCCGGGTCCTGAAGCCGGCGCAGCGCGATCCATCCGGCCAGGAATGCCGCATCCAGCTTGGGCTCGCCGGTGAGCGGGCCGTGGGCATCCACCAGCGCATAGGCGCCACCGGCATTGCCGTCGGCCAGCAGCTGCCGTGCCAGCACATTGCGCTCGGCCCAGAACAACGGCAGCCGGTCGGGCGGCGCCGCCTGCTCTGCCGCCGCACCTTCGGCCAGCCAGAGCGACAGCGCCGCCTGGTCATCCGCTGCGCGGCGGAGCGCGCGCACGCGATCCAGCATGAGCGACGGTTCGGCGCGCAGCGAGGCGGGCAGGGCGGCAAGCATCGCGCCCGCCTTCTTGTCGCCGCGCTGAAGCGCCAGCTCGACCTCGCCCAGCCGCCGATGATCGGGGTCGAGCCGCGCGAGCTGGCGTGACGCAGCGCCCGGATCGGACCAGACCAGTCGCTCGAAGCGATGCCACTGATCGGCTGGGGTCATCGCCTTGCCCCAGGCGGCGAGGAAGCGGCTCTCTGCCGCGCGGTCGACCAGGTCGGGACCTGTCCAGGCAGCGACTGCCATCGCCTCGGCCTCGGTCTCGTGCCCGGCTTGGCGTGCCACCTCGGCGCAGCGGAGCTGGGCGACCGCGAGGTGCAGCGTCATCCGCGGGCAGGCCGCCAGCACCGCGGAATCATCCGGGTCCGCGGCCAGCGCTTGCTCGCGCCGCCTCGCCAGCGTCGCCTGTCCGGGCCAGTCGGGATTCTCCGCCAGGAAGCCGCCGATCTCGTCCATCGTCGCCGCGCCCGGCGTCATCATCCGATAGTAGGTGACTAGCTTCGCGGCCACCGGATCGAGCCACTGCGCGGCCGCCTGCCCGGCCGCGTCCCACTGATTGGCCCGCACCCACGCCAGCACCTGGCCGGCGCTCACCGTTTGTGACGGCGGCACCGGGGCGGCAGCGGCCCGCGCTGCCGCCGGCGCGGCGACGGCCAGCGACGCCAGCAGCGGCAGCCATGGGCGCGGGCAACGGAGGAGCCAGTCCATGCAAAGCTTGTAGCGCAGCCCCGCCTTGCGATGTATCCGCCCGGTGCCTACGCTGCGCGCCTCGCGGCCGCGTCGGGCGACGATCCGGTCGCGTGCTTCAACATCAGGCGGGCTGGATCCACCGGGCTGGCCTGCCCGGACGATCGGCCTGCCGGCGAATCGGGGGCCGCAAAACCGGGCGGTCCGTGCCGGAGCGGGGCGGCCCCAGGGAGACGTCATGTTCAAGGGGTCGCTGGTCGCCCTGATCACGCCCATGCAGCCGGACGGGACAGTGGATGAGGCGGCGTTCGCGCGTCTCGTCGACTGGCAGATCGCGCAGGGCACGCAGGGTCTGGTGCCGGTGGGGACGACCGGCGAGAGTCCGACGCTTACCCATGCCGAGCATCGCCGTGTCGTCGAGATCACGATCGAGGTTGCGCATCGGCGCGTGCCGGTGATCGCCGGGTCGGGATCGAACAGCACCGAGGAGGCGATTGCGCTCACCCGCCACGCCAAGGAGGCGGGCGCCGATGCCGCGCTGGTGGTGACGCCGTACTACAACAAGCCGACCCAGGACGGGCTGTACCGACATTTCCTGGCAATTGCCGACGCCGCCGATCTGCCGATCGTGATCTACAACATCCCGCCGCGCAGCGTGATCGACATGAGCGTCGAGACCATGGCACGGCTGGCGAAGCATCCGAACATCATCGGCGTGAAGGATGCGACGGCCAATCTGGCGCGACCGCTGCTGACGCGGCGCGCCTGCGGTGCCGGGTTCTGCCAGCTTTCCGGCGAGGACATGACGGCGATTTCCTTTCAGGCCGCCGGCGGCGACGGTTGCATCAGCGTCACCGCGAACGTGGCGCCGCGGCTGCTGGCGGAGATGCATGCGGCGTGGCAGGAGGGTCGGACGGAGGATGCGATCAGCATCCAGGACCGGCTGGTGCCGCTGCATGATGCGTTGTTCGTGGAGTCGAGCCCGGGGCCGGTGAAGTATGCGGCCAGTCTGCTTGGTCATTGCAGCGAGTATTGCCGGCTGCCGCTCGCGCCGCTGATGCCGGCCACGCGCGAGCGGGTGCGCGCGGCGATGGTCGAGGTCGGCCTGCTGAACTGATGCGCCGATGGCGGAGACGCAGAAGCGAAGCGGGCTGATCTCGCACGGCGTGGCGGCGCAGAACCGCAAGGCCCGCCATGACTACACAATCAAGGAAACGGTTGAGGCAGGGCTCGTCTTGGTCGGCCCGGAGGTGAAGTCGCTGCGACATGGCCGGGCGACGCTGGGCGAGGCCTGGGCCGGCGAGCGCGGCGGCGAGTTGTGGCTGTTCAATTGCTACATCCCCGAATATCAGGGGGGTGTGCTGTCGCGTTTCGAGCCGCGCGCGCCGCGCAAGTTGCTGGTGCATCGCAAGCAGATGGACCGCCTGCTCGGTGCCGTCTCCCGCGAAGGTGCGACGCTGGTTCCCTTGGACATCCACTTCAACGACCGTGGCCGTGCCAAGGTCCTGCTCGGTATCGCCGAGGGCCGCAAGAAGGCGGACAAGCGTGCCGCGATTGCCGAGCGCGACTGGCAGCGCGACCGTGCCCGCCTGCTACGGGCGCGGCGCTGAGTCAAAGGGGTGCAGGGGACGACTGTCCCCTGCCCGGCGGAGCCTCTTGCTGTCTTTCGTTCCCCTGCCCTCGCGAAATTGACTGGCCGGTTGTGCTGCCGTTCCGATCTGCTGCCTTGTCTCGTCGAAGGAGCAGGGGCCATGGCGCAGGATCGTGTGTGGCTGATCACCGGCTGTTCGACCGGTTTCGGCCGCGAGCTCGCTCGCTTGCTGCTGGAGCGCGGCGAGCGTGTGGTGGCGACGGCGCGCGACACCGCGCGTCTGCAGGATCTCGTCGAGCCGCACGAGGATCTTGCCCTGCCTCTGGCGCTGGATGTGAGCAATCCGCGGCAGGTTGCGGATGCGGTGCGCGAGGCGGAGCAGGCGTTCGGCCAGGTTGATGTGTTGGTGAACAACGCCGGTTACGGCTATCTCGCCGCGGTCGAGGAGGGCGAGGACGACGAGGTCCGCGCCATGTTCGAGACCAATTTCTTCGGCCTGGTGGCGGTGATCCGGGCGGTGCTGCCCGGCATGCGGTCGCGCGGCAGCGGGCACATCGTCAACATCTCCTCGGTCGGTGGCCTCGTTGGCAATCCGGGCTCGGGCTACTACGCCGCGACCAAGTTCGCGGTGGAGGGGCTGTCGGAGTCGCTGTCGCGCGAGGTGGCGCCGCTCGGCCTGAAGGTGACGCTGGTCGAGCCCGGGCCGTTCCGCACCGACTGGGCCGGCCGTTCGTTGCGGCAGGCGCGGCAGCGGATCGCGGCCTATGAGACGACCTCGGGCGCCCGCCGGCAGCAGATCTCGGGCTATAGTGGGCAGCAGCCGGGCGATCCGGCGCGGGCCGCCGAGGCGATCGTCCGTGTCGTCGACAGTCCCGAGCCACCGCTGCATCTGGTCCTGGGGCGGCCCGGGCTCGAGGCGGTGGAGGCGAAGCTGGCGGCGCTGCACCGGGACATCGAGACCTGGCGCGACGTGACGATCGGGGCGGATTTCCCGGAGCCGCGGCTGGCGGGCTGAGATGTCGCGCGCCGGGGTGGGGCGGAGGGGACATGGGCGAGCGTGACGACGAGGTGCCGGTGAGCGGCACGCTGCGCGACAAGCTGGTCGAGCGCAAGCAGGACTGGGCGCGGGAAGGCCGGCTGCTGACCGGCACCGAGGCCGATCCGGCGGTACAGCGACTGCCGCCGGGACAGCGGGAGGTGAGGGACTGGCCGGTGCTCGATCTCGGCCTGCAGCCGGATGTGACGCCGCAGAAGTTCCGGCTCGATGTCGACGGACTGGCGGCGGCGCCGCTGTCGCTGAGCCTGGAGGAATTTCTGGCGCTGCCGCAGACGGAGAGCGTGTCGGACATGCATTGCGTGACGCAGTGGTCGCGCTTCGACAATCGCTGGAAGGGGGTTGCGGCGCGGGAGCTGCTGGCACGGGCGCAACCGCTGGCGGCCGCACAGCATGTCATCCTGCACGCGCATGACGGGTACACGACCAATGTGCGGCTGGATCAGTTCGACCAGCCGGACGTGTATCTGGTGCATGAATGGGACGGGCGGCCGATCCCGCGCGCGCATGGCGGGCCGGTGCGGGTGCTGATCCCGCGGCTGTATCTCTGGAAATCCGCGAAGTGGGTGCGGCGGATCGAGCTGGCCGCCGCGGACCGGCCCGGCTTCTGGGAGGTTCGCGGCTACAACAACAATGCCGATCCGTGGCGCGAGGAGCGGTACTCCTGAGGCGGGTCAATCCGCCCGCTGCAGCCGGGACGTGACGGCAGACATCACGGCCTGGAACATTTCCGTCGTCAGCCGCCCGGTGTTCGTGTTGTAGCGCGACACGTGGTAGCTGTCGGCGAGCAGCAGCCCACCCGGCAGGTCGTGCAGCGTGCCGTGGCAAAAGCGGATGCGCGCGGCCGGGATGCCGCGGGTCTTGAGCACCGCGTTATGGGCCAGCACGCCGAGCGCCAGCACCGCCCGCACGTTCGGCAGTGCCGCCAGTTCGGCCGCCAGGAAGCGGTTGCAGGTGGTGACCTCTGCCGGGATCGGCAGGTTGGCCGGCGGCACGCAGCGCACCGCATTGGCGATGCGCGCGTCGATCAGACGCAGCCCGTCGTCCGGTTCCGCGCGGTAGGTGCCTTCCGCCAGGCCGAACTCGCGCAGCGTGGCGTAGAGCAGGATGCCGGCGTGGTCGCCGGTAAAGGGCCGCCCGGTGCGGTTGGCGCCGCGCAGCCCCGGCGCCAGGCCGACGATCAGCAGCCGCGCCGATACCGGGCCGAAACTCGCCACCGGCGCGTTGTGCCAGTCGGGCTCCGCGGTGCGGTTGGCCGCCCGGAACGCCGCGAGACGCGGGCAGAGCGGGCAGTCGCGCGTCGGCACCTCGATCGGTGCCGACGGCCGGGAGGGGTCGCCCATGCCGTCGGTTCGGATCCGACGCGGCCCTCAGGCCATGTCGGTCGGGTCGGCGAAGGGCTCGGCCGGGGTGTGGCGCGGCACCGCGCGCGGCCGCGGCTCCATCTGCCGGCGGGTGAACTCGGCGGCAATGTCGGCGAGGTCGATGAACTGATCGGCCTGCCGGCGCAGATCGTCGGCGACCATGGGCGGGCTGGTGCGGATCGAGGAGACGACGGAGACACGCACGCCGCGCCGCTGCACCGCTTCCACGAGGCGACGGAAATCGGAATCGCCGCTGAACAACACGGCATGGTCGAGGCGGGGCGAGAGCTCCAGCATGTCGATCGCGAGTTCGATATCCATGTTGCCCTTGACGCGGCGGCGGCCATTCGCGTCGGTGAACTCGCGGGCCGGCTTGGTCACCAGCGTGTATCCGTTATAGGCGAGCCAGTCGGTGAGCGGCTTCAGCGGTGAATATTCCTCGGTCTCCAGCACGGCGGAGTAGTAGTACGCACGTATCACGTGCACCTTCTTGCGGAAGAACTCCAGAAGGTTGCGGTAATCGACATCGAAGCCGAGATTGCGCGAAGCGGAGTAGAGGTTGGCGCCGTCAATGAACAGTGCCGTGCGCTCGTTCGGCAGGAAATGCATCGGATGAACCTTCCAGGGCAGACGATATGGTGCGTCGGGACCAAACAGGCATGTCCCGGGCACGCTTGCTATAGAGACGCGCCGATTGCAGGAAAAGGTCAACTCCCGTTGCGGCATGCTGTCGTTGCGAGGATGGGCGTATGATCCTGGTCGCGATCGGCGCCAATCTGCCGGCACCGGACGGAGCACCGCCACTGGAATCGTGTCGGCGCGCGGCGGCGGCGCTCGACCGACTCGACGGGCTGCGACTGGCGGCGCTGTCGCGTTGGTACATGACCGCGCCGATCCCGGCTTCCGACCAGCCGTCCTACGTCAATGGGGTGGCGCGGCTGGTGGGCGCGAAGCCGCCCGAGGCGCTGCTCGCGGCGCTGCAAGCGATCGAGGCCCGGGCCGGGCGGGTGCGGGGGAAAGCCAACGCACCCCGCACGCTTGATCTCGACGTCATCGCCATGGACGGTCTGGTGCGCGATGCCCCGGATCCGGTACTGCCGCACCCGCGCGCGCATCAGCGGGCCTTCGTCCTGGTGCCGCTCGCCGACGTGGCGCCGGGCTGGGTGCATCCGCTTCTCTGCCGGTCGGTCGAGGCGCTGATTGCCGCCCTCCCGCCGCAGGATATCCGGGCCTTGCGGGCCTAGCCGCCCGGCGTTTCGCGCTTGCGAGAAGCGGCCGGGGCGCTTACATGGAGCGTTCACCCGAATACTGCGACCGGAGGTCGAGCGCATGGCGCGCGTCACCGTAGAAGATTGCGTCCAGAAGGTGCCGAACCGCTTCGAGCTGGTACTGCTCGCGGCGCAGCGGGCGCGCAACCTGAGCCGTGGCGAGGAACTCACCGTCGATCGCGACGACGACAAGAACCCGGTCGTCGCGCTGCGGGAGATCGCCGATGAGACGGTGGCGCTGCCGCGGCTGGAGCAGGACCTGATCAAGTCGCTCTCGCGTGCGCCGGAGCCGGAGCCCGCCGACGAGGAGGTGCTGGACCTGATCCCGACGGACCAGAACATCTTCGGGTTGCAGGATGTCTCCGCCGAGGAGGAGGCCAATGCCAACCTGCGCGTCGAGGACATGTCGCCCGAGGACATCGAGGCGGCGATCGAGGCGGAGCTCGGCGGCCGCGGCCGCCGCTAGGCCGGCGCGACCGGCTCTGCGTCGAACCGGGTCCGGCGAGGCGGGCCCGGGGGTGATGCTGTCACAATGGCGCGGCCGGGTCTGAGGGGCCCCGCCGATGGCGCCTGACATCCCGGTCTCCCGCGTGGACCGCCTGCTGCGGGCGCCGGATGGCGGCTCTGCCGCTCAGAGTGCCGACACTCTTGTTGGCGCCGCGGCGGAGGCGGCACTCGCCGCCAAGGTGCGCGGTTACGACGCCAAGGCCGATACCGGGCTAATCGATTCCGCCTTTGCGCTGGCCGCCCGCGCGCATGCGCGCCAGACGCGCGACAACGGCGATCCCTACATCACCCATCCGCTCGCGGTCGCCGACATCCTGGCCGGCTACCGGCTGGATGCGGCGAGCATCGCCACCGGGCTGATGCACGACGTGATCGAGGACACGCCGGTCACGCTGCCCGAGATCGAGCGCGGCTTCGGCACCGAGATCGCCGGCCTGGTCGACGGCGTCACCAAGCTGACCCGGCTCGAGTTGCAATCCGATCGCACCAAGCAGGCGGAGAATTTCCGCAAGCTGGTGCTGGCGATGAGCCGCGACATCCGCGTGCTGCTGGTCAAGCTCGCCGACCGGCTGCACAACATGCGAACCCTGCACTACGTGCAAGAGCCGGAGCGGCGGCAGCGCATCGCCCGCGAGACGATGGAAATCTACGCGCCGCTCGCCGAGCGCATCGGCATGGAGGCGGTGAAGAGCGAGCTGCAGACGCTGGCCTTCGCGCAGCTCGAGCCCGAGGCGTCCGCGACGATCCAGGCGCGGCTTAACTTCCTGCGCGGCCAGGGTGCGGACGTGATCGAGGAAGTGCGCGAGGAACTGGCGCGGGTCTGCCGCGAGGCGGGCGTCGAGGTGGTCGAGGTCACCGGCCGGGAGAAGTCGCCCTTCTCGATCTGGGAGAAGATGCAGCGGCGCAACGTCGCCTTCGAGCAGCTCTCCGACATCATGGCCTTCCGCATCGTGGTGCCGACACGCGACGCGTGCTACGCGGCGCTCGGCGCCGTGCACTCCGCCTATCCGGTCACCGCGGGCCGGTTCAAGGACTATATTTCGACCCCGAAATCCAACGGCTACCGCAGCCTGCACACTGGGGTCACGCTGCGCGAGCCGCGCAACCAGAAGATCGAGGTGCAGATCCGCACGCCCGAAATGCAGGCGATAGCCGAGGACGGGGTCGCCGCCCATTGGGCCTACAAGCAGCCGGATGCGTCGCTGCAGGATCTGCATCAGTTCCGCTGGGTGCAGGATCTGCTGGAGATCCTGGAGAATTCGGCGCCCGACGAGTTCCTGGAGAACACCAAGCTCGAGCTCTACCAGGACCAGGTGTTCTGCTTCACGCCAAAGGGCCAGCTCATCCAGCTCCCCCGCGGGGCGACCCCGGTCGACTTCGCCTACGCCGTGCACAGTCAGGTCGGCGATACCTGCGTCGGCGCCAAGGTGAACGGCCGGCTGATGCCGCTCAGGCACGAGCTGCAGAACGGCGACCAGGTGGAGATCATGACCGCACGCGGCGGCACGCCGTCGCCGGCCTGGGAGCGCTTCGTCGTCACCGGCAAGGCGCGTGCCCGTATCCGCCGCTTCATGGCGCAGCAGCAGCGCCAGCTCTACACCGACCAGGGCCGCGCCGCGCTTGCCAAGGCGTTTCGTCAGGACGGCCTGGACGGGTCGGAGAAGGTGCTCGAGACGGCGCTGAAGCCGCTCAAGCTTGGCACCATCGACGATCTCTACGTTGCGGTCGGCAACGGCAATATCGGCCCGCGCGACGTGGTGCATGCCGCCTATCCGGAGCTGCGCCGTGCGGCGCGTGCCCCGCGCATGGTGCCGACCTTCGTGCAAACCCGCGCGGCGCCGCGCGAGGCGATGCCGATCAGCGGCCTGTTCTCGGGCATGAGCGTGCACTATGCCGGGTGCTGCCACCCGCTGCCGGGCGACCGCATCGTCGGTATCGTCACCACCGGCAAGGGCGTCACCATCCACACGCGCGACTGCCAGACATTGGAGAGCTTCGCGGCGACGCCGGAGCGCTTCATCGACGTGGAATGGGATGCGGGCGCGCTCGGCCGCGGCAGGCAGCCCGCAACCCATACCGGCCGGATCAGCGTCACGGCCGCCAACGAGCCGGGCGTGCTGGCGAACCTGACCAACGCGGTCGC
The DNA here is from genome assembly GCA_035504175.1 of Acetobacteraceae bacterium. Taxonomy (GTDB): domain Bacteria; phylum Pseudomonadota; class Alphaproteobacteria; order Acetobacterales; family Acetobacteraceae; genus DATJSJ01. The sequence continues at coordinate 10,823 of DATJSJ010000128.1, read as the reverse complement.
CAAGCACGAGGGCGCGATCTCAAACCTGAAGATCGTCAACCGCCAGCAGGACTTCCTGGAGGCGCTGGTCGATGTCGAGGTGCGCGACCTGCGGCATCTGTCGACCGTCATCGCCGGCTTGCGCGCCGCCCCCGGCATCACCCAGGTCGAGCGTTCGCGCGCGTGACCGGTTCGGGCGGCGTGGGCGGCTCGACCCCCGTGATCGGCGCCGCCCCGGCACCGGCGGCGCAGATCATCGGCCTCGGTGCCGATCTCTGTGACATCCGCCGCGTGGAACGGGTGCTCGCCCGTTTCGGCGACAAATTTGTGCAGCGCGTGTTCACCGAGGCGGAGCGCGCGAAGGCGCTGCGCCGGACCGAGAAGCTGCGCGCCGCGACCTATGCCAAGCGCTTCGCGGCCAAGGAGGCCTGCGCCAAGGCGCTCGGCACCGGCTTCACCGAGGGCGTGTTCCACTCCGATCTCGGCGTGGTCAATCTGCGCAGCGGCCAGCCGACCATGGTCCTGAGCGGCGGCGCGGCGACGCGCCTGGCCGCGATCACCCCGCCCGGGATGCGGGCGAGCCTCACGCTGACCATGACCGATGAGTATCCCTACGCCTTCGCGCAGGTGATCATCGCCGCCGTGCCGACGTGAGCGAGCCCGAAGCCGTCGGGTTCTGGGAGGAACGCTACCGCACCGGCCGCACGCGCTGGGAGCGGCCCGGCCTGCATCCGGCCTTTCTCGCCTGGCGCCAAGCCGGCACGCTTTCGCCCTGCCGCATCCTGGTTCCGGGCGCGGGTCGCAGTCCGGAGCCGGCGGCACTGGCCGAAGCGGGATTCGACATCACGGTCCTCGACCTTGCTTCGAGCGCGGTCGAAGCGCAGCGAGCGCGCCTGGCCGGGACGACGGCGCGGGTGATCGAGGCCGATCTGTTGGGCTGGCACCCGGCAGTGGCGTTCGACGCGATCTACGACCAGACCTGTCTCTGCGCCTTGCCGCCGGCGCGACTGCCCGACTACGCGGCGCGTCTCGCCGCGTGGCTGCGCCCGGAGGGGCAGCTTTTCCTGCTGCTGATGCAGACCGGTGCCCCGGGCGGGCCGCCCTTCGACTGTCCGCTGCCCGCGATGCGCGCACTGTTTCCGGCGCCGAACTGGGAGTGGCCGTCGGCGCTGGCGCCGGCGGTCGCGCATCCCTCGGGTCTCGCCGAGCAGCCGGTCGTGCTCCGCCGCCGCGGCGCCGACGCGCCCTTTGCTTGACAGGGGGGGGCCGCGTCGGCTTGATCCGCCCGCCCCTGACAAGCGGATCCCGCAAGCGATGGCCATGGCGAAGACAAGCGTGAAGCGCAAGCAGAGCAGTGCGCTCGAAAGCATCAAGACGATCGTCTACGCCATCCTGATCGCGGTGGTGATCCGGACCTTCGCCTTCGAACCGTTCAATATCCCGTCGGGCTCGATGATCCCGACGCTGCTCGTCGGCGATTACCTGTTCGTTTCGAAGTTCAGCTACGGCTACTCGCACTTCTCCTTCCCGTTCTCTCCGGACCTGTTCTCCGGCCGCATCTTCGGCAGCCTGCCGCATCGCGGTGACGTGGTGGTGTTCAAGCTGCCGCGCGACACCTCGATCGACTACATCAAGCGGGTGATCGGGCTGCCCGGCGACACGGTGCAGGTCAAGGAAGGCGAGCTCTACATCGACGGCAAGGAGGTGCCGCGCAAGCCGGCCGGCACCTTCGTGGCGACCGACGAGAACGGCGTGCACATCGCCCTGCAGCGCTATCTCGAGGAACTTCCGGGCGGGGTGAATCACTACATTCTGAAGGCGAGCGATCAGGGCTTCGCCAACAACACGCCGCTCTACCAGGTGCCGGCCGGGCATGTGTTCTGCATGGGCGACAATCGCGACAATTCCGAGGACAGCCGGTTCATGGATGCGGTCGGCTACATTCCGGTCGAGAATCTAGTGGGACGGGCCGATTTCCTGTTCTTTTCGATCGACGCCGAATACCCGTTCTGGGAGTTCTGGGAATGGCCGTTCGAGATCCGCTGGGGGCGGCTGTTCCACGGCATTCAGTGAGGCGCGAGCGAGCGTGACTGCTCCCGCCGGCGCGGATCGGCTGGAGGCGGCCGAGACCATCCTCGGCCATAGGTTTCTCCGCCCGGCGCTGCTGCGGGAGGCGCTGACCCATCGCTCCGCCGCGCATCGCGCCGCTTCCGGCCGGCCGGCCGGCGCGGGCTCAAACGAGCGGCTGGAATTCGTCGGCGACCGGGTGCTTGGGCTGCTGATCGCGGAATGGCTCGCCGAGCGGTTTCCCGAGGAGCAGGAGGGCGAGCTCGGGCCGCGGCTGGCGCGGCTCGTGTCGCAGCCGGTGGTGGCGGCGCTGGCCGAGGCAGCCGGGCTGGCGCGGGCGCTGGACGTGGCACCGGGAGAGGCGCGGGCCGGGGTGCGGCGGCGCGCGACGGTGCTTGCCGACGCGTTGGAGGCGGCGATCGGCGCGCTTTATTTCGATGGAGGGCTCGAGGCGGCGCGCGACTTCGTCCGGCGGATCTGGGGGGCCGAGATCGAGGGGCAGCTCGCGCCGCCCAAGAATCCGAAATCGGCGCTGCAGGAATGGGCGCATGGCCGTGGCCTGCCGCTGCCACGCTACGAGGTGGTGCGGCGCGACGGCCCGCCGCACGCGCCGCATTTCCTGGTCAGTGTCGAGGTGGACGGACGGTCCGGCACCGGTGCCGCCGGGACCAAGCGCGGCGCCGAGGAGGCGGCAGCGATCGATCTGCTGGCCCGGCTCGGATGACCGAGGCACCTGCGACGCCAGCGCCGACGCGCTGCGGCTTCGTCGCCATCCTGGGCGCGCCGAATGCCGGCAAGTCGACGCTGCTGAACCGGCTGACCGGCGCCAAGCTCTCGATCGTCAGCCCGAAGGCGCAGACGACGCGGTTTCGGGTGCTGGGCATCCTGATGCGGCCGACGCCGGATGGCGGGTCGAGCCAGATCTTGCTGGTCGACACGCCGGGCATTTTCCAGCCGCGGCGGCGGCTCGACCGCGCCATGGTGGCGGCGGCCTGGAGCGGCGCCGAGGATGCCGACCTCGCATTGCTGCTGGTCGATGCGCGGGCTGGTGCCACGGACGCGGCGCGCGGGATCGCCGAACGGCTGGGTCGCAGCGGGCGGCTCGCCTGGCTGGTGCTGAACAAGGTCGATCTGGTGGCGCCGCCGATGCTGCTGCCGCTGACCGCGACGATGACGGCGCTGGCATCGTTCGCGGAGAGCTTCATGGTCAGCGCCGCGACCGGCGACGGGCTCGACCGGCTGGTCGACGCGCTGGCGCTGGCGATGCCGGCGGGGCCGCATCTCTATCCGGCGGACGAGCTCACGGATCTGCCGGACCGGCTGCTGGCGGCGGAGATCGTGCGCGAGCAGGTCTTCCTGCAGACGCACGAGGAGGTGCCGTACGGCACCACGGTCGAGACCGAGCGTTGGCAGGAGCGGCCGGACGGCTCGGTGCGGATCGAGGCGACGCTGTACGTGGCGCGGCCGGGGCAGAAGGGGATCCTGATCGGCGAGGGCGGCCGGCGCATCCGCGAGATCGGCGCTCGGGCGCGCGAGGCGCTGGCGGTGTTGTTGGAGCGGCCGGTGCACCTGTTCCTCAACGTCAAGGAGCGGCCCGGCTGGGACGAGGAGGCGGCGCGGCTTCGCGCGATCGGGCTGGAGACGCCGCGGGAGTGACCCCTTCGTCGAGGCGGGCGCGCAGTTAGGCGCGCTCGACACCGTCGAGCGCACCTCGAGCCCGCCCCATGGCCTCCGGCGTTGGTCGCCTTCGACGGTGTCGAAGGCGCAGGCCTTCGCCGCCTGACCGAGAGCTCGAAGGGAATCGGGTGCATCGCGGCCGCGCGAGGCAGATAACGGATGGTGCACAGGACGGAGCGCGCGCCATGTCCGAGCCGATCAAGACCCTCAAGCGCTACCACGACCTCGCCGACCCGCAGGCGCAGCCGCGCTTCACCGGCATCGCCACCTTCTTCCGCGCCCCGTTTGCCCAGGACCCGGAAGAGGCCGAGATCGGCCTGTTCGGCGTGCCGTTCGACGGCGGCGTCACCAACCGCAGCGGCACCCGCCACGGCCCCCGCGAAGTGCGCAACCAGTCGAGCCTGCTCCGCCGCATCAATGCCGCGACCGGCATTGCCCCCTTCGCAAGCTGCCGGGTTCGCGATCTCGGCGATGCCTGGATCGAGGAACCCTACGCGCTCGAAACGGCACTCGCCGAAATCGAGGCCTTCGCCCGCCGCGTCGGCGAAGCCGGTGTCACGCCGCTCGCGGTCGGCGGCGATCACTCGATCTCCCTGCCGCTGCTGCGGGCCGCTTCGATGGGGCGCGCGCCGCTCGGCCTCGTGCATGTCGACGCGCATTGCGACACCGGCGATGACTACATGGGCTCGCGCTTCCATCACGGCGCGCCGTTCCGCCGTGCCGTCGAGGAAGGGTTGATCGATCCCTCGCGCACGATCCAGATCGGCATCCGCGGCACGGTCAACGATCCCGATCTCTGGCGCTTCAGCCGGGATGCCGGCATGCGCGTGCTGTCGATGGACGAGTTCCAGGATCGCGGCTGGCGCTGGGCGGTCGAGGAGGCACGCCGGGTCGCGGGCGAGGGCGCGACCTATCTCTCGTTCGACATCGACGCGCTCGACCCGGCTTATGCGCCGGGCACCGGCACGCCGGAGGCGGGCGGCATTGCCACGATCGAGGCGCTGCGTCTGCTGCGCGGGCTGATCGGCCTGCGCTTCGTCGGCGGCGACCTGGTGGAAGTCTCGCCACCCTTCGACGTCGGCGGGATCACCGCCTTCCACGGCGCCACGATGCTGTTCGAGATCCTGTGCCTGCTGGCGGCGGCGCGCCTCGATTGAGGGCCGCCCGGCCGCGCTATCCGGGCCGCGCCGGGGTGAGCGCGTCGTCGATCTCGCGCGCCCGGCGGGCGGCCGGGCGGTCGCTGATGCGTTCCCAATAGGCGGCAAAGGCCGGACGCTTCTCGAGCGTGCCGAACATCATGCCCCAGCCGATCTGCGATCCGACATAGACGTCCGCCGCCGAAAAGCGCTCGCCGACGAGATACTCGTGGCCGGCGACCGCGCCCTCGAGCGCGTTCAGCACGTCCGCCATGCTGCCATAGCCGGCGGTGCGCTCCCGCCCCTCCGGCATGACGAAGCCCAGCGCCTGGTTGGTGGCCGCGGCTTCGACCGGACCCGCGGCGAAGAACAGCCAGCGATAGTACGGGGCCCGCAGCGGATCTCCGGGCGGCGGCGCCAGACCCGCCTCGGGGAAGGCATCGGCGAGATAGGCGCAGATCGCGGCACCCTCCGTCACCACCTGATCGCCGTGCCGCAGCGCCGGCACCTTGCCCATCGGATTGACCGCGAGATAGGCGGGCTGCTTCATCGTCGTCGCGAAATCCAGCAGCTCGGTGCGATACGGCTGGCCGAGTTCCTCCAGCATCCAGCGCACGATCCGGCCGCGCGACATGGGATTGGTGTAGAAGACGAGTTCGTCCGGCATGCGCTGCTTCCCCGCTTGCTGCCGATGCGGCGATCGCGACCCCCGCCGCCGTTCCGGCCGGCGGCAGCCTATCAGACGTTGAACCGGAACAGCATCACGTCGCCGTCGCGCACCACGTAGTCGCGGCCTTCGACGCGCAGCCGGCCCGCCTCGCGCGCGCCCGCCTCGCCGCGCAGCGCCACGTAATCGTCATAGGCGATGGTCTCGGCGGCGATGAAGCCGCGCTCGAAATCGCCGTGGATCGCGCCGGCCGCCTGCGGCGCTCTGGTGCCGGTCGTGATCGTCCAGGCGCGCGTCTCCTTCGGCCCGGCGGTGAAAAACGTGATCAGGCCGAGCAGCCCGTAGCCGGCGCGGATCACGCGATCGAGCCCGCTATCGGCAAGCCCGAGCCCGTCGAGGAACTCGCGTCGGTCCGCCTCCGGCAACTGGCTTACCTCCGCCTCGATCGCGGCAGAGACCACGACCATGGCTGCGCCCTCCGCCTCCGCCCGCACCGCGACGCGCGCGGCATGCGCATTGCCGGTCGCGGCGGAGGCTTCCTCGACATTGCACACGTACAGCACCGGCTTGGCGGTCAGGAGCTGCAGCCGCCGCGCCGCCTCCGCCTCTCCCGCGGCAATCGCGGTCCGCGCCGGCCGTCCTTCCTGCAGCGCGGCGACGATCGGCTCGATCAGCGCCGCCTGGGCAGCACTCTCCTTGTCGCCGCCGCGGGCGCGCTTCTGCAAATTCGGCAGCCGCTTCTCGAGGCTCTCGAGATCGGCGAGCATCAGCTCGGTCTCGACCGTCTCGGCATCGCGCACCGGATCGACGCTGCCCTCGACATGGGTCACGTCGTCATCCTCGAAGCAGCGCAGCACATGGATGATCGCATCGACCTCGCGGATGTTGGCGAGGAACTGGTTGCCCAACCCCTCGCCGCGCGAGGCGCCGCGCACCAGCCCGGCGATGTCGACGAATTCCAGCGTCGTCGGCACGATCTTCGCCGATTTCGCGATCGCGGCCAGCGCATCGAGCCGCGGATCGGGGACGGGAACGCGGCCGACATTCGGCTCGATGGTGCAGAACGGGTAGTTCGCGGCGGCGGCCGCGGCGGTCGCGGTCAGCGCGTTGAACAGCGTCGACTTGCCGACATTGGGCAGGCCGACGATGCCGCAGTTGAAGCCCATCTCAGCCCGGCTCCCGGGTCAGCAGCGCCACGCGCGTCATGAATTCCTCCGGCTTGCCCGCGGGCAGGCCCTGCACCAGCAGCGGCGCCGCCTCGGCGACGGCGCCGAGCAGCGCCGTCAGCCAATCCTCGTCGGCGCGGGAAAAATCGCCGAGCACATGGCCGAGCACGCGCTCCTTCTGCCCCGGATGGCCGATGCCGAGCCGTACCCGCCAGTAATCCTGCGTCCCCAGCATGCGGTCGATGCTGCGCAGCCCGTTATGGCCGGCGGCCCCGCCGCCGCGCTTCACCCGCACCCGCCCGGCGACCAGGTCGAGCTCGTCATGAAAAACCGCAATCGACGCCGGCGGCAGCTTGTAGAACGCCGCCGCCGGCTGCACCGACTCGCCCGAGTCGTTCATGTAGGTCAGCGGCTTCAGCGCCAGGATGCGCTCGGAACCGACCGTGCCCTCGGCGACGACGCCCTTGAAGCGCTGCCGCCACGGCGTGAAGCCGTGCGCGCGCGCGATCGCATCCACCGCCATGAAGCCGATGTTGTGACGGTTGCGCAGCATCCCGGGCTCGGGATTGCCGAGGCCGACCCAGAGCTGCATGGCGGCATGCGCGATCGCGGCCGGGTGGCGTCAGCCCTTCTTGCCGCCGGCGGACTTGCCGGATCCCGCGGCCCTGGCGCCGGCGGCCGGCTTGGCGGGGGCGGCCGCCTTCGCCGGTAGCGGGGCAGGCGCCGCGGCGGCCGCCGCCTCCGCGGTCGGCTCGGCCGCCTTGGTCGGCGGCGCCACCGTCGCGACCACGAAGTCGCGATCGATGATGGTCGGCCGCATGCCCTCGGTGCCCTTCAGGTCCGACCAGCGCACATTGTCGTTGATGTCGAGCTCGCCGAGATCGGCCTCGAACCGCTCCGGGATTTGGTCGGGATCGCAATAAACCTCGACCGTATGGCGCACGACGTTCAACACGCCGCCGCGCTTCAGCCCGGGCGACAGCCCCTCATTGGTGAAGGCGACCTGCACGGCGACATGGATCTTCTCTCCGGCCGCCAGGCGCTGGAAGTCGACATGCTCCGGCTTGTCGGTGACCGGATGGAACTGGATGTCGCGGATCAGCGCCCGGGTGCTGCTGCCGTCGAGCGCAATCTCATAGAGGCGGGAGCGCCAGCCGGGCCGGTGCAGTTCGCGCAGCACCGCGGCCGGATCGAGCGCGATCAGCGTCGCCGGCTGCTTGGCGCCATAGATGACGGCAGGGATCTTCCCCGCCCGCCGGGTCGCGCGCGCCGCCCCCTTACCGGCCCGCTCGCGCGCCGCGGCCTCGATGGTAACGAAATTGGCCATGACACACCTTCCAGATCGTGCCGGCGGCCTCCAGGGGTGCCGACGGCACTGGCAACAGCACGCAGGTCGCGGCCAGCCTCCGCCGACCGCGAACCTGCCGCCGGCGCGAAGCGCCGGAGGGGCGCCGTCTAGCGGATCGGGCGGTCGATGGCAACGCCGCGCGCCGGGCCGCTCATGCCGGGGATGTGAAAGCGGCGCGGCGCGGGTTCGCACCGCCGCCCGCGTAGTCCGGACGGTGCGGCAGGCCGGCAGGCTGTCTTTGGCCGCGCCGCAGGCAATTCTGAGGAGATCGATGATCATGCATCGAACCTTGCTGCTCGGCGCCAGCCTGGCGCTGCTCGGAGCTGGAACCGGCTGGGCGCAGATGCCGGCGCCCCCGCCCGGCCAGGGACCGGCGGAGCAGGGCGCCCCGGCCGGAGTGGTCGCAGGTCCGGCCCAGCCCGGCGCCCGCGCTCCGGTGACGCTGCAGCTCGTCCCGCTGCCCGGCGGCCGCACCGCGGTGATCGCCAACCGCGGCGACGGTGGGGCCGCGCTCGACCGGGCGCTGCAGATCGCCGCCGCCGAGCCAGCCGAGCCGTCCGGGCCGGATGCCGGCGGCCCGCCCGGCGGTCCACCCCCGGGCGGTCCGATGCGCATGCGGGAGATGATGCGGATGCATGAGATGATGATGCACCAGCGTCCGGACTGGGGCTGGCGCATGCCGCCGTCCAAGGCGGCGCATTTCCACTTCAGTCGCGGCGACAATTCGATCGACATCAAGTGCGCCGACGACGAGTCGACGCAGGCCTGCGTGCAGGCGGCGAGCACCCTGCTCGACAAGCTGGCGGCGATGCACCAGGCCGAGGCCGGCGGATCGGCGGCGCCTGGCCCGGCCAAGTAGCGCGCCCACGGCGATCCTCCCGGCCGCCATGCCGGGAGGACTGGCCCTCCGTTTCGTGTGCCGGGTGCCGCGCGGCCGACCTGGCCGGTCAGGTCGCCGGGTTCAGCGTCCAGGCGGCCGCGTCAGGCGCCGGCGGCTCGCACCAGAGCGGCGTTGCGTTCGGCGTGCGCACGTTCGGCGGCAAGCCCATCGCCGCACGGACGGCGCGGAACAAGCCGCCATGCGAGACGATCAGCACCGGCGCGGGACGTGCCAGCGCGCGATTGATCGCCGCAACCGCGCGTGCGCGCAGCGCCGCGAACGGCTCGCCGCCCTCGGGCGTGGAAACGCCGTCGACCCATTCCTGGAACCACTCGCTCATCGGCTGCCCCTCGCGATCGCCGTAGGAGGCCTCGCGCAGCTCGGGGTCGAAGGCGACCGGCAGGCCCAGCGCCTGCCCGACGATTTCCGCCGTCACCTGCGCCCGGCCGACCGTGGAGGAGATCAGGGTTGCGATGCCGCGCCCGCGCAGCAGGGCTGCGGCGCGATGCGCCTGCGCGAGCCCGTTGGCGTTCAGCGGCACCTCGACCGCGCCCTGGGAGAGGTTGTGCGCATTCCAGTCGGTCTCGCCGTGGCGCAGGAACCAGAAGGCAAGCGGCCGCAGCGTCTCGGCCGTGGTTGCGTTGCTCACGCCGCGAGGCCTTCCTGCGCCAGCGCCCGCTGCACGGCCGGTCGCTCCCGCATCCGCGCGTAATGCGCGGTGATCGCATCCGGCAGCGGCAGCTGCAGCCGCGCGGCCGCCCAGAAGGTGACGTAGAACAGCGCGGTGTCGCCGATCGAGAAATCGCCGGCGACGTAGGCGCGGCCATCCAGCTTGTCGGCGAGCAGGCGAAATCCCCGGTCGATGATTTCCCGCCCGCGCGCCTGGACCGCCCCATGATCGGCCTCGTTCGGGGTGAAGTTGGTGCTGCGGAACAGCCGCGCGAAGCCCTGCATGTGCACGGTGCCGACGCAGTAATCGATCGCCTCGCGCGCCCGCGCCTCGTCCTCCGGATCGGCCGGGAGCAGATGCGCCTCGGGGTTGGTGCGGGCGAGCCAGGCGGCGACGGCGCCGTACTCGGTCAGCACCGAGCCGTCATCGCGCACCAGGGTCGGCACTTTCGACTTCGGATTGATCGCGGTGAACACCGGGCCGTACTGCTCGCGGTCGGGGAAGGAGAGCCGGACCAGGTCGTAGGGCTTGCCGATCTCCTCGAGCAGCAGGTGAATGCCGAGGGAGCATGCGCCGGGCGAGTAGTAGAGCTTCATTGCGTTCCCCTCAGTCGAACAGCGAACTGACCGAGCTCTCGTCGGAGATGCGGCGCATCGCCTCGGCCAGCAGCGGCGCGATTGTCACCTGACGCACGTTGGAGGCGAGCCGCACCGCCTCGGTGGCCAGAATGCTATCCGTGATCGTCATCATTTCGATCGGCGAGCCGGCAATGCGCGCGACCGCGCCGCCGGACAGCACGCCGTGCGTTACATAGACGCTGGCCGAGGTGGCGCCGTTGTTGATCAGCGCCTCGGCCGCGTTGCACAGCGTGCCGCCGGAATCGCAGATGTCGTCGACCAGGATGCAGTCGCGGCCGCGCACGTCGCCGATCACGTTCATGACTTCGGAGACGCCGGCGCGCTCGCGCCGCTTGTCGATGATCGCGAGGTCGACGTTGAGCCGCTTGGCCAGCGCCCGCGCCCGCACCACGCCGCCGACATCGGGCGAGACGATCATGATGTCGCGCCCGGCATAGCGCTCCTGGATGTCGCGGGTGAACAGCGGTGCCGCGTAGAGATTGTCGACCGGGATGTCGAAGAAGCCCTGGATCTGCCCGGCATGCAGGTCGAGCGTCAGCACCCGGTTGGCGCCCGCCTCGGTGATCAGGTTGGCGACCAGTTTGGCGCTGATCGG
>DATJSJ010000127.1:0-4986 GCA_035504175.1 Acetobacteraceae bacterium | reverse complement strand
GCCAGGGTGACGCGGCCCGCGAAGCGCTCGCGGAAGACGGGAAAGGCGGCGTCGACCAGCCCGTCCGCGACGAGCCGCTCGGCGTCCGCGTCGGCCGGGGCGGGGCGCGCCTTGACCAGCAGCACCTGCGCCGCGCCGAGCACGGTCGCGAGCCACAGCGCCAGGCTGTCCGACGTCACCGCCCAGTCCGCCGGGACCGAGGCCTCCCCGCACAGCATCGGCCAGGGCTGCCAGACCGGCACCGCGCCGCGATCGAGCACGGCCGCGATCGCCGCCGGCGTCGGCGCCGGCACCAGCCCGGGTTGCAGCGCCGCAAAGGCGATGCCGAGCTGGTTCATCGCCAGCAATGCCATGTCATGCGCGGCGCGGTCATCGAGGCCGAGCCGCGGCTGCGCGATGCGCACCGCATCGGCGAACGGCCCGCCGCCCGGCACCAGCACGGCGCATCCGCCGTGTCCGGCGATCCACGCCAGCCAGGGCCGCAGCTGCGGCGTCGCAGCCAGGCCGCCGCCGAGCTTGATCACGCAGCAATCCCGCACCATCGCCGCCGGTCACGCCCGGCCGGCGGGTAGCGGCGCGGTGCCGCCGGCGTCGCGCGTGCGCTCGATCAGCACGCCGACGATGCCCGATCCGGTCTGCAGCTTCTCCAGCCGCACCATGACGCGCGTGACGCGCGGGTGCTCCAGCACCATCGCCGCCACGCGCTCGGCCAGCGTCTCCACCAGCGCGACATGGCCGGCGGCGATCAGCATGCGGATGCCATCGGTGATGACGTCATAGGAGAAGACGTCGCGCATGTCCTGGGTCGGGCGGCGGATGCGGGCGACATGGGCCTCGACCTCGAAGCGCACCGGCTGCGGCGCGTGCCGCTCGCGCGCATAGGCGCCGATCACCACCGGCAGCACCAGGTCGCGCACGAACACCCGGTCGGTGAGCGACGGGTCGCCGTTCGGATCGGGGGCATAGAGGCCGGCGGCGAGCAGCCGGTAGTCCATACCGCCGGCGCCGGCGGGGCCGCCCTCCGGCGGGATCAGCTCCCGGATCTCGCGCAGCCGCTCCGGATCGAGCGCGGCACCGCGGCCGCCCGGCCCGGTCAGCGCACCGCGGAAGCCGAGCAGGTCCGGGGCGAGAACCAGCAGCCGCGGCACGTCCGGCGCCTCCAGCGCCCCGGCGAGGCCCGCCATCAAGCCGCGATCGCGGCACTCCGTGACGAAGCGGCGCAGCGCCGGCAGGTCCATCCAGTCGAGCAGCCGCTTGCCGGCCTTCTCCTGCGTGTCGAGCATCGCGCCGGCGAAGCCGGCGGCGGCGATCTCCGGCAGCAGCGAGAGATCGGGCGGTCCGTCCGCGAACAGCACCGCGACCAGCCGAAGATGAGCCGCGAGCGGCGCCAGTGCCTTCAGGCAAGCCAGCACGTCGCCGCCGGCGAAGATGCCGAGCTTCAGGTAATCGACGCCGGTCGCTGCCATCGCCTCGGCCGCCGCCAGCACCGTCTCCGGCCGCATCGGCAGATCGCCGAGCACCGCGCTGACCGGGCGCCGCCCCGCGATTGCCGCGACCGTCTCGTGCGCCACGGCTGGTGCGACCGCGCCGAGCGCGCCGCGGCCGGGATCCTTGAGATCGATGACATCCGCGCCGCCGGCAAACGCGATCTCGGCCTCCGCCGCGCCGGTGACGCTGGCGAGCATCCGGGTCACGATACCGCCGGTCCCGTCCCTGCCGGCCGCGCGCCGCGAGCGAGGCGGCGTGCAGCGCCACCGCGGCCGCCGGATTGCCAAGATTTCATGCCGAACGCCGCCTTCCGCCGCCTGTTGTGTCACCCCCTGCCGCCCCGCTGGCTTGATGCGGCAGGGGGAGTTGGCCATGCTGCGCGGCATGAAACGTCCAAAGACTGAAACGCGCAACGGCGTCGGCCGGCGTGCGCTGCTGCTGGCCGCCTCCGCCGCCGGCATGGTCGGCTCGCTCGCGCAATCCGCGCGCGCCGATCAGCAGAGCATCAGCATCGGCTACATCCGTTCGATGGAGCGTCATCCGACGATCTCCCTGCTCGACCGGGAGGCTCGCAATGACGGGCTTGCCGGTGCGCAGATGGGACTCGACGACAACAACACCACCGGCCGTTTCATGGGCCAGGAGTTCGTGCTGGTCGACAAGCGGGTGCGCGGCGATGCGGATCCGGTTGCGGCGCTGACCGATCTCACCGGCCAGGGCATTTCGCTGGTGCTGACCGATCTGCCGGCACCGGCGGTGCTGAAGCTCGCCGATGCCGGCGCTGCCAAGGGCGTCACGATTTTCAACATCGCCGCCCCGGATGATTCGCTGCGCGGCGCCGATTGCCGCGGCAATCTCATTCATGTGGCACCGAGCCGCGACATGCTGGCGGACGCGCTGGCGCAGTATCTGGCGTGGAAGCGGTGGAACCGCTGGCTGCTGATGTACGGCTCGCATCCATCGGACACGCTGCTGGCCGACGCGTACCGTCGTGCGGCGAAGCGCTTCGGCGCCAGGATCGTGCAGGAGCGCGAATACAAGGATCGCGGCGGCTCGCGCGAGACCGACAGCGGCCTGGTGCAGACGCAGCAGCAAATGCCGGTCTTCACGCAGAACGCGCCCGAGTACGACGTGCTGGTCGCGGCGGACGAGAACGAGGTGTTCGCGGGCTACCTGCCGTACCGCACCTGGGATCCGCGCCCGGTCGCGGGCTCGGCCGGGCTCAGGCCGACGAGCTGGGATCCGAGCACGGAGTCCTGGGGCGCGACGCAGATGCAGGATCGTTTCCTGCGCACGTTCCATCGCACCATGACGCCGCTCGACATGCAGGCCTGGACGGCGGTGCGCATGGTCGGCGAGGCGGCGAGCCGCACCCATTCCGCCGATCCCAAGGCGATCATGGCGTATATGAAGGGACCGAAATTCGAGGTCGCCGCGTACAAGGGCGAGGCGCTGTCGCTGCGCGACTGGGACTGGCAGGTGCGCCAGCCGATCCTGCTCTCCGACGGGCGCAACGTCGTCTCGGTCTCGCCGCAGCCGGGATTCCTGCACCAGACGACCGACCTCGACACGCTCGGCGTCGACCGGCCGGAGACCACCTGCAAGCTGCGCTGACCGGCACGCCGGTCTGGGAGATCGCCATGAAGCTCTGTCGGATCCTGCCCGCTCTCTGCCTGGCCGGGCTGCCCTGGGTGCTGCCCGCCGCCCCGGCGCACGCCTACATCGCCTACACCTCGAACGAGCGCGACAACACCATGTCGGTGATCGATCTCGACAAGGGCAAGACGATCCGCACCGTCGACACCGGGCAGCGGCCGCGCGGGATCCTGGTGACGCCGGACGGCAAGGAGATCCTGGTCTGCGACGGCGACGACGACATGATCCAGATCTTCGATTCGAAGACGTTCAAGGTGGTCGGCGAGATCGACACGCCCGATCCGGAGCTGTTCGCGCTGCGCGGCGAAAACCCGCTCTACGTCTCGAACGAGAACGACGCGCTGGTCAGCGTGTTCGAGATCCCGTCGGGCAAGAAGCTGGCCAGCATCCCGACCGGGGTGGAGCCGGAGGGCATGGCGGTGAGCCCGGACGGCAATACCATCGTCAATACGTCCGAAACCACCAACATGGCGCATTTCATCGACTACAAGCAGGAAAAGATCGTCGCCAACGTGCTGGTCGACCCGCGCCCGCGCAATGCCCGCTTCCGCCATGATGGCAAGGAGGTCTGGGTGTCTTCCGAGCTCGGCGGCACGGTGAGCGTGATCGATCCGGTCAAGCACGTCATCACCCACAAGATCAGTTTCCCGATCCAGGGGCTGCGCGGCGACGCGATCCAGCCGGAGGACATCCGGTTCACCAAGGACGACAAGCTCGCCTTCGTCGCCCTCGGCCCCGCCAATCGCGTCGCGGTGGTCAACACGTCCACCTACAAGGTCGAGCGCTACCTCCTGGTCGGCGCGCGGGTCTGGCATCTGGGCTTCACGCCGGACTACAAATACCTGCTGACCGCCAACGGCCTGACCAACGACGTCTCGGTGATCGACGTGCCGGATTTGCGGGTGATCCGCTCGATCCCGGTCGGCCGCCTGCCCTGGGGCGTCGTGGTCAATCCCAAGAGCGCGCCTTGAGTGATGCGGCCGCCAATGATGTGACCACGCGTGATGCGGCCCGCTCGGAGGGCGCGGCCGGACCCGCCGCGGTCGCCGATGCGGCGGACGTGCCGGCGCTGGAGGTCGATCACGTCAGCCATTCGTACGGCGCCCGCCGTGCGCTGGACGATGTCAGCCTGCGCGTGCGGCAGGCGCGGCTGACCGCGCTGCTCGGCCCGAACGGCGCCGGCAAAACCACGCTGTTCTCGCTGATCACCCGGCTGTTCGACACGCGGCACGGCAGCATCTCGGTGCTCGGCCATCGCGTCGACCGCGAACCGGGCGAGGCGCTGCGCCGACTCGGCGTCGTGTTCCAGGCGCGCACGCTCGATCTCGACATCTCGGTGATGGAGAATTTGCTCTATCACGCGGCGCTGCACGGCATCGGCGGACGCGAGGCGGCATCGCGCGCCCGCGCCGTGCTGGCCGAGGTGGAGCTTGCCGACCGCGCCCGCGATACCGCCCGCAAGCTCTCCGGCGGGCAGATGCGCCGCGTCGAGATCGCCCGCGCGCTGCTGCATGCGCCGCGGCTCCTCGTATTGGACGAGCCGACGGTTGGGCTCGACGTCGCCTCCAAGCTCACCATCATCACGCAGGTGCGGCGGCTGATGCGCGAGCACGGCGTCGCGGTGCTGTGGGCGACGCATCTGCTGGACGAGGTCGAGCCGGACGACGAGATGGTGGTGCTGCATCGCGGCCGGGTGATGGCGGCGGGCGGCGTCTCCGAGGTGGTGCGCGCCGCCGGCGCCGCCGATCTGCGCGCCGCCTTCTCGGCGCTCACCGCCGGCGAAGGCGGGAGCGAGAGCGCGTGACGGCGAGAGCGCGCCGGTGAGCGGCGCCAGCCTCGCCG
>DATJSJ010000126.1:0-6578 GCA_035504175.1 Acetobacteraceae bacterium | reverse complement strand
GCCGTGTTGACGATCTCCTTCGTGCTGTTGTCCAGCACGCGGTGATCGTACGCCTTCAGGCGGATGCGGATGTTCTGGTTGTCCATCGCTCTGTCTTTCGGGTTCGCGCCGCCGTGTCCCCGCACCTATGCGGTGATCTTGGCCACCACGCCGGCGCCGACCGTCCGGCCGCCCTCGCGGATCGCAAATCGCAGCCCCTCATCCATGGCGATCGGCGCGATCAGCTCGACATCCATCGAGACGTTGTCGCCCGGCATCACCATCTCCGTCCCTTCCGGCAACTGCACGACGCCGGTGACGTCGGTGGTGCGGAAGTAGAATTGCGGCCGGTAGTTGCTGAAGAACGGCGTGTGACGGCCGCCCTCCTCCTTGGTCAGCACGTAAGCTTCGGCCTTGAACTTGGTGTGCGGCGTGATCGAGCCGGGCTTGGCGAGGACCTGGCCGCGCTCGACCTCCTCGCGCTTGGTGCCGCGCAGCAGCGCGCCGACGTTGTCGCCGGCCTCGCCGGCATCGAGCAGCTTGCGGAACATCTCGACGCCCGTGACGATCGTCTTCTGGGTGTCGCGCAGACCGACGATCTCGACCTCGTCGCCGACCTTCACCACGCCGCGCTCGATGCGTCCGGTGACCACCGTGCCGCGGCCGGAGATCGAGAACACGTCCTCGATCGGCATCAGGAACGGACGGTCCTTCGGGCGCTCCGGCTGCGGGATATAGGCGTCGACCGCCTCCATCAGCTTCAGCACCGCCTGCTCGCCGAGCTCGGGGTTCTTCTCCTCGAGCGCCATCAGCGCCGAGCCGCGGATGATCGGGATGTCGTCGCCCGGGAACTGATAGGAGGAGAGCAGCTCGCGCACCTCCATCTCCACGAGTTCGAGCAGCTCGGGATCGTCGACCATGTCGACCTTGTTGAGGAACACGACCAGCGCCGGCACGCCGACCTGGCGCGCCAGCAGGATGTGCTCGCGGGTCTGCGGCATCGGGCCGTCGGCCGCCGACACGACCAGGATCGCGCCGTCCATCTGCGCCGCACCCGTGATCATGTTCTTCACGTAGTCGGCGTGACCGGGGCAGTCGACATGCGCGTAGTGGCGCTTCTTCGTCTCGTACTCGACATGCGCGGTCGAGATCGTGATGCCGCGGGCGCGCTCCTCCGGCGCCTTGTCGATCTGGTCATACGCCGTGAAGGTGGCGCCACCGGTCTTGGCCAGGATCTTGGTGATCGCCGCGGTCAGCGACGTCTTGCCATGATCGACATGGCCGATCGTGCCGATGTTGCAGTGCGGCTTGTTGCGCTCGAACTTCGCCTTGGCCATCGTCCTGTCTCCGGTGCCCGCTACTGTCGCTTCGGGTTAACTGCTCGTGGCGCCAATCTTACCAGCGGTAGTGGCTGAAGGCCTTGTTGGCCTCAGCCATCCGATGGGTATCCTCGCGCTTCTTCACCGCCGAGCCGCGATTGTTCACCGCGTCCAGCAGCTCGTTCGAAAGCCGGTCCTCCATCGTGTGCTCGCCCCGCTTGCGGGCGGCATCGATGATCCAGCGAATCGCCAGCGCCTGCCGGCGCTCGGCCCGCACCTCGACAGGCACCTGATAGGTGGCGCCGCCGACCCGGCGCGACCGGACCTCGACCGCCGGCTTCACGTTGTCCAGCGCCTCGTGGAACATCCGCACCGGATCGGCGCTGGAGCCGCCACGCTTCTTCATCACGTCCAGGGCGCCGTAGACGATGCCCTCGGCGGCCGACTTCTTGCCGTCGTACATCAGCGCATTCATGAAACGCGTGATCACCACGTCGCCGAACTTCGGGTCCGGCAGGATCTCGCGCTTGACGGCACGGCGGCGGCGACTCATGCGACTCTCCTCACCACGACGACCCTCACTTCGGCCGCTTCGCGCCGTACAGCGAGCGACGCTGGCGGCGCTTGGCAATGCCCTGGGTGTCGAGCACGCCGCGCAGGATATGGTACCGCACGCCGGGCAGGTCCTTGACGCGGCCGCCGCGGATCAGCACCACGCTGTGTTCCTGGAGATTGTGCCCTTCGCCGGGGATGTAGCTCACCACCTCGTAGCCGTTGGTGAGGCGCACCTTCGCCACCTTGCGCAGCGCCGAGTTCGGCTTCTTCGGCGTCGTCGTGTAGACCCGCGTGCAGACGCCCCGCTTCTGCGGGCAACCCTGCAGCGCCGGCACCTTGTTGCGCTTGGCCGCGGGCTCGCGTCCCTTGGCGATCAGCTGGTTGATGGTCGGCATGCCAGTTCCGTATTCCCGATGACGAAGGCGTCGGCGCGGCCTTTCCCGCCGCCCGTCCGATCGAACCGTCTCTTCCACAGCCAATTCCCGCATCGGCTGGCATCGCCAGCCCTGCGGGTTTCCATCTTGCCTGCGGCCTTGGCCAGCCCCTCCCGGTCGGGCTGCGGCGCCGCACGCGCTGGTGCCTGCAAACAGACGGCCATCCCGAACGGATGCGCGGTTGGCCGAGGGCGGGATACCTACGAGCGGCCGGCCGCCAAGTCAAGCGCGGGTCAAGCGCGGGTCAGGCGCGGGGGCGCCCGGGACCGGCAGGCAAGCCGCAGAAAAGACGAAGGCCGGCACCGATTACGGTGCCGGCCTTCATTGCACGGGGTGCGCCGCAGGGCGTGCGGCGGCGCGGATCGCCTATTCGGCGGCCTGGCGCCCGCCCTCGATCGCCGGCGTGCCCGGCCGCGGCGTGACTGCCCGCTGGTCGCGCCCGGCCGCGATCGCCCGCAGCCGGTTCATCACGCTGCCCGTGCCGGCCGGGATCAGCCGTCCCACGATCACGTTCTCCTTCAGCCCGGAGAGCTGATCGACCTTGCCGGCGGTCGCCGCCTCGGTCAGCACCCGCGTCGTCTCCTGGAAGGAGGCGGCGCTGATGAAGCTGTGGGTCTGCAGGCTCGCCTTGGTGATGCCCTGGAGCACGGGCATCGCCACCGCCGCCCGCTCGTCGGCGCCGAGCCGCTTCTGATTCTCCGCCTCCCACTCCATGCGGTCGACCTGCTCGCCGGTCAGGAAGGTGGTGTCGCCCGGATCGAGGATCTCCACCTTCTGCAGCATCTGCCGGACGATCACCTCGATGTGCTTGTCGTTGATCTTCACGCCCTGCAGCCGATAGACGTCCTGGATCTCGTTGACCAGGTAGTCCGACAGCGCCTCGACGCCGAGCACCTTGAGGATGTCGTGCGGAACGCGCGGCCCGTCGACCAGCGGGTCGCCCTTGCGGACGAAATCGCCCTCCTGCACCGAGACGTGCTTGCCCTTCGGGATGAGATACTCCGTCTCCTCCCCGGTCTCGTCGTTCTTCACCAGGATGCGGCGCTTCGCCTTGTAGTCCTTGCCGAACTCGACGCGGCCCTCGGTCTCGGCGATGATCGCGTGGTCCTTCGGCCGGCGCGCCTCGAACAGCTCGGCGACGCGCGGCAGACCGCCGGTGATGTCGCGCGTCTTGCTGCCCTCGCGCGGGATGCGCGCCAGCACGTCGCCGGCATGCACGGTGGCGCCGTTCTCGACCGACAGGATCGAGTCCGGTGCCAGGAAGTAGCGGGCCTCGGCGCCGTTCGGCAGCTTCACCACCTCGCCCCGTTCATCCTTGAGCTGCAGGCGCGGCCGCAGATCCACCCCCTTGGCCGACTGCTTGTAGTCGACGACCACCTTGGAGGTGAGGCCGGTGACCTCGTCCATCCGCTCGACCAGGGTGACGCCGTCGAGCAGGTCGAGATACTCGACCGTGCCGGCCCGCTCGGTGATGATCGGCAGGGTGTACGGATCCCACTCGGCGAGCTTGGCGCCGCGCGGCACGGCCTGCCCCTCCTCGACCAGCAGCCGCGCACCGTACGGCACGCGGAAGCGGGCCCGCTCGCGCTGCTTGTCGTCGGTCAGCACAATCTCGCAGTTGCGCGACATCACCACCGGCACGCCCTGGCTGTTCTGCACGACGTTGCGGTTCTTGATCGTGACCACGCCCTCGTGGCTCGCCTCCACGCTCGACTGCTCGGCGCCGCGCTGCGCCGCACCGCCGATATGGAAGGTGCGCATGGTGAGCTGCGTGCCCGGCTCGCCGATCGACTGCGCCGCGATCACGCCCACCGCCTCGCCGACATTGACCGGCGTGCCGCGTGCGAGGTCGCGCCCGTAGCAATGGCCGCAGACGCCGACCCGGCTGTCGCAGGTCAGCACCGAGCGGATCTTCACCTGCTCGACGCCGGCCCGCTCGATGCGGTCGGCATCCTCCTCCTCGATCAGCGTGTTGCGCGGCACGATCACGGCGTTGGTCGCGACGTCGATCACGTCCGCCGCGGCGGTGCGGCCGAGGATGCGCTCGGCGAGGCTGGCGACCACCTCGCCGCCATCCATCACCGCCCGCACCGTGAGCCCACGCTCGGTGCCGCAATCGTTCTCGACGATGATGCAGTCCTGCGCCACGTCGACCAGGCGGCGGGTCAGGTAGCCCGAGTTCGCGGTCTTCAGCGCCGTGTCGGCCAGGCCCTTTCGCGCACCGTGGGTGGAGTTGAAATACTCCAGCACGGAGAGGCCTTCCTTGAAGTTGGCGATGATCGGCTGCTCGATGATCTCGCCCGAAGGCTTGGCCATCAGGCCGCGCATGCCGGCGAGCTGGCGCATCTGCGCCGGCGAGCCGCGCGCGCCGGAATGGCTCATCATCCAGACCGAGTTGGTCGGCCGGCCCGGCTCCTGCTTGCTGATCTCCTTCATCATGGCGCCCGCGACCTCGTCGGTGCAGCGCGACCAGGCATCGACCACCTTGTTGTAGCGCTCGCCGGCGGTGATCAGCCCGTCCTGGTACTGCTGCTCGAACTCCTTCACCTCGGCCTGGGTCTTGGCGATCAGGTCGTGCTTCTCGGCCGGGATGATGAGATCATCCTTGCCGAACGAGAGCCCCGCCTTGGCCGCCTGGCCGAAGCCGAGCCCCATCAGCCGGTCGGCGAAGATCACGCACTCCTTCTGGCCGCAGTGACGGTAGACCGCGTCGATCACGTCGGAGACGTTCTTCTTGGTGAGCTGCTTGTTGATCAGCGCGAACGGCACGTTCGGGTGCCGCGGCAGGATCTGCGCGATCAGCATGCGGCCGGGTGTGGTCACGACCCGCATCCGCATCGGCTTGCCGTCCGCATCGACGCCCTGGTAGCGCGCCTGGATCTTGTCATGCAGGCGGATCGCGCCGGCGGCCAGCGCTGCCTCGATCTCGCCGATCGTGCCGAAGGCGGGTGCTTTCGTGTCCTCGACGGCACGGAACTCCGCCGTCTCGAGCGACAGATAGTAGAGGCCCAGCACGATGTCCTGGCTCGGCACGATGATCGGCTTGCCGTTCGCCGGGCTCAGGATGTTGTTGGTCGACATCATGAGCACGCGCGCCTCGAGCTGCGCTTCCAGGCTCAGCGGCACGTGCACGGCCATCTGGTCGCCGTCGAAATCGGCGTTGAAGGCGGTGCAAACGAGCGGATGGAGCTGGATCGCCTTGCCCTCGATCAGCACCGGCTCGAAGGCCTGGATGCCGAGGCGGTGCAGGGTCGGCGCCCGGTTCAGCATCACCGGATGCTCGCGGATCACCTCCTCGAGGATGTCCCAGACCTCCGGCCGCTCCTTCTCCACCATCCGCTTCGCCGCCTTGATGGTGGTGGCGTGGCCGTATTTCTCGAGCTTGGAGTAGATGAACGGCTTGAACAGCTCGAGCGCCATCTTCTTCGGCAGGCCGCACTGGTGCAGCTTCAGCTCCGGGCCGACCACGATCACCGAGCGGCCCGAGTAGTCGACACGCTTGCCGAGCAGGTTCTGGCGGAACCGCCCCTGCTTGCCCTTCAGCATGTCCGAGAGCGACTTCAGCGGCCGCTTGTTGGCGCCGGTGATCGCCCGCCCGCGACGGCCGTTGTCGAACAGCGCGTCGACGCTCTCCTGCAGCATGCGCTTTTCGTTGCGCACGATGATGTCGGGCGCGCGCAGCTCGATCAGCCGCTTCAGCCGGTTGTTGCGGTTGATCACGCGGCGGTAGAGGTCGTTGAGGTCCGAGGTCGCGAACCGGCCGCCATCGAGCGGCACCAGCGGGCGCAGTTCCGGTGGGATCACCGGAATCACGTCCATGATCATCCACTCGGGCTTGGCGCCGCTCTCCGCGAAGGCCTCGATCAGCTTCAGCCGCTTGACCAGCTTCTTGCGCTTGGCCTCGCTGCTGGTCTCGCGCAGCTCGCCGCGCAGCTTCACCTTCTCGGCGTCGATGTCGATGCCGAGCAGGATCTGCTTGATCGCCTCGGCGCCGATGCCGGCGCGGAACGCGTCATCGCCGAACTCGTCCTGCTTGGCGTAGAGCTGGTCCTCGGAAAGGAGCTGGTGCAGCTTGAGGTCGGTCAGCCCCGGCTCGAGCACCACGTAGCTCTCGAAATAGAGGATCTTCTCGAGATCCTTCAGCGACAGATCGACCATCAGGCCGATCCGGCTGGGCAGCGACTTCAGGAACCAGATATGCGCGACCGGCGAGGCGAGTTCGATATGGCCCATGCGCTCGCGCCGCACCTTGGCGAGCGTGACCTCGACGCCGCATTTCTCGCAGATGATG
>DATJSJ010000125.1:0-6205 GCA_035504175.1 Acetobacteraceae bacterium | reverse complement strand
CACCAGGGACGCTGTCCCTGGACCCAGCCAAAGGGCAGTCGCCCTTTGGAAACCCTTGACTGGGTCTTTGGCAGAGGGGGCGCGCCGAGGACGGCCCCAGTGCTGCGGTTGCGCCCCCTCTGCCAAAGACCCAAGCGAATGGATGTCCAGAAGGCGACTGCCTTCTGGCGGGGGTCCAGGGGGCAGAGCCCCCTGGCGGGTCCAGGGCGGAGCCCTGGCCCTTCCTCCCGGTTATTCCCCACCCTCACGACGAGCGCTGCTCGATCACCGCGCGGCGGCGGAGGTCGCGCAGGAGTTGGCGTGACGCGAGTTCAGCCCGTTCGTCGATCAATCGCGAGGTGACCTCCTGCTGGTTCACGGCGGCAAGATTCTGCTGGTCGCGGGAGCAGACCATGACCACCGCGATCCCGTCATTGGAAACGAGTGGCGGGCTTGGCTTGCCGATCGGCAGGCTGGCGAGCAGAGTTCGGAACTGGGCCGGATTGACGTTTTCGAGGCGGATCGCGCCCGGATCGGCGGGCCGCACTGCGCCGGCGGCCTTGTTTGCCGCCTCGACGTCGTCGCAGCTGTGCAACGTCTTGCTGAGCTGCGCCGCGTGGTTCAGCACCTCGCGCTGCGCCGGTGTCGGTGCGGCCGGATTCAAGGCTGACGGGAAGGGCAGGAACACCTGGCGGATCGACAGGACCGTGCCGACGTCGTTGCCGATCTCCCGTTTGTCCTCGAGCGTGATGATTTCGTAGCCGCCGGCCACCTCGATCGGGTTGCTGATCGCGCCGGCCGGCATCTGCGTCATGACCGCGGCGACGGCGGGATCGACCTCGTCGGGCCGGACCCAGCCGAGATCGCCGCCCTGCAGCGCGGTCTGGCTCTGACTGAACTGCGCGGCGACCACGCCGAACGGTGCGCCCGCGCGGAGCTGGGTGATCACGGTGGTGGCGAAGGTCTGCGCCTCCGCCGCCTTGGTCGGATCTTCGACCGGGATGAAGATTTCGGCGACGTGGTATTCCGGCTTGCCGATCTGCTCCTTCATCAGGCGGAGCTGCTCGGCGATGTCGGCCTCGGTCGGCTGGATGCGGTCGCCGAGATCCTGGCGCAGCACGCGTCCCCAGCCGATCTCCACTCGCAGCTCGTCGATCAGTGTGCGCAGCGGCACGCCGGCGGCGGCGAGCTTGGCGCGCAGCGCCCCGGGGGCCATGCCGTTGCGCCGCTCGATATTGGCCAGCGCGTCGGCGATCTCCCTGTCACGCACGACGATCTTGCGGCGCTGCATCTCCTGCAGGCGCAGCTTCTCGTCGATCAGCTGGCGGGTGACCTGCGGCCGCAGCCTTGCCAGCACATCCGGTGTCATCGGCATGCCGCTGGAGATCGCGAACAGGCGCTCGCGCGCATGCACGTCGGCGGCGGTGATGGCATCGCCATTGACCACCGCGACGATGGAGTCGCTGGTGGCCGAGGGCAGTGCGTCGGCGGGGGCGGGCCGCACGGCGGCGCGGGCTGCCGGCAGAGACAGGGGCGCGGCCAGGAGCAGCACCGGCAGCAGACGGCCGAGGGAAGATGCGCGCATGGCCCGGGTCTCGCTCTCAGAGGGCATTGAAACCGAATTGTCCCACCGTCTTCAGCGTGATCTGGAACAGCAGGGTGGTGTCGCCGTTGTCGCCGTTGAAGCTGGTGTAGCGGCGATAGAAGCTGGCATTGAAGATCAGGCACTCGTTCTCGAAGGTCGCGTTCATTCCGGCGCCGATCATCGAGTGGTTCTGCAGGTTGCGCGAGCCGCTCGCCGAGAATGTCCAGTGGCCGAAATGCGTCGAGGCACCGAGCTGGATTTCGTTCAGCGGCGTGAAATAGCTGGCCGGGATCGTCGGCTGCGTGTCGATCTGGTAGAAGTCGACGTTGTTGTACAGATAGCCGCCGGTCACCCGGAAGATCGGCCGCCCGACACTGGCCAGGCCCTCGGCGTAGTCGACATTCCAGTTCTTGTGGTCGAAGCGGAAGCGCGAGGTCAGATCGAGCCAGTCGGTCGGGATGAAGCTGGCGCGTGCGACGATGTCGGAGACGTGGTCCTGAAATCCCGACTCCGGCGGCAGGTTGTCGCTGACGTGCTCCTTGTATGACTGGCCGATCAGCGCGTCGAAGGTGGTGCCGCCGATATACCAGGCGCCGTGCAGGCCGACATTGGCGCGCAGCCCGCCTTCCTGCCGATCGAGACCCGGGTAGCGGTTGAGCGAAAACAGCGTTGCGTCGTTGAACTGCAGGTCGAAGCTGTCCTCGTTCGGGACCTTCGGATCGAAATAGCTGTTGCCGTTGGGAGCGGCGATGAGTTGGACGATGGGCTCGATGAGCTGCTGCCCGCCGCCGTCGCGGATCAGCGGCCAGTGCGCCTCCAGCGCCACGGTCGGCTGCGCCTTGGCGGTAGAGACGGTGTCCTCCGGGGCGAAGTTCGGCTGCTCGTCCATGTCGCGCGCCGAATAGGCGGCGGCATCGAGCCGTACGGTCAGCTTGTAGGTCTCGCCCAGATCGCCGACGAACGGCCGGTCCCACTGGTAGCGCATTCCGGGGCGCAGCGTGTCGGTGCCGGTGCCGCGCAACACGTTGAACGCCTGGACGTCGAAGCTGCTGCGACCCCCGAGCGCGTCCGGCTCGCCGAAGAAACTGTATTCGTAGCGCGGCAGCGCATACGGCAGGTTGCTCTGCGTGACGCTGTTGTCGACCGACTGATAGGCGTGCAGGTCGACGCGGGAATAGGCGCCGACGCCGAACCCTTCCGCGTAGATCTCGTCGTTCAGCACGTCGGCGGCGAACGGGATGCGGAAGTCGCGCAGGTAGTCCGAAGACGTCGCGCGCTCGATGTCGAAGCCGTAGCGCCAGTTCTCGTTGTAGTCGAACTGGCCCTTGGCATCGATATAGGCCTGCGCGCCGTTGTCGTAGCCAAGCGCGGTGTCGATGGTCAGCCGGCCGTCATTGAAGCGCCGTCGGTACAGCGCGTCGACCTGGCCCGCCTTGGTGCCGAGGGTGGGCGTGATCGTCACGTCCGAGGATGGATCGAGCACCCAGTAATACGGAAGCGCGAAGAACGGCCCGATATGCTTCGACGAGCCGATCGAGGGCATCAGGAAGCCGCTGGCACGTTTGACCGAGGGTTCAGCGTTCCAGAAATACGGCATGTAGAACACCGGCACGCCGTAGATATCGAGCAGCGCATCCTCGTACTCGATCCGCTTGTGCTCGGCGTCGTCGACCGCGGTGCGGGCGCGGAGCTGCCAGAGCGGCGGCTGCTCCGGATGCTTCCGGCAGACGTCGCAGGTGGAGTAGACGGCGCGCGACATCTCGTTGATCTTGGCGCCGATCCGGCGGGCGCCGTTGGCCGCGAGCTTGCCGTTCTCCGCCAGGATGGCGCGCATGCCGCGCAGCACCGCGTCGCGCATGCCCTGGGTCAGCTCGGCATAGGTGGCGAACAGCACCTGGCCGTCGGGCTCCACCAGGACGACGTGGCCGGAGGCGGCGGCGACGTTGGTGTTGCGGTCGAAGGTGACCTTATCGGCCATCAGCACGTGATCGTTCTGCCAGGCCTGGACGTGGCCGGTGGCGGTGACCAGGCCGTTATCGCGGTCGTACTGCACCTGGTCGGCGGTGAAGGTGACCGGCTGCTGCTTCGAGAAGGGTTGCCCTCCGCCCCCATGGGTGAGCGCCGCGAGCTGGGCCAGGGACGGCACCGGCAGCGCGGCCAACGCCGCGACGGCCAGTGCCAGGCACAGCAAGCGGCGCAGCATGCGCCTCACCCGTCCTCGAGATGCAGCAGCAGCGAGACGGCGAGCAGCAGCCCGGCCACCGCCGGTGCCCAGGCCGCGAGCGTCGGTGGCAGCGCGCCGCTCTGGCCGAACTCCTCGGCCACCTTGGAGACGGTGAAGAGGGCGAATCCGGCGGCGACGCCGGAGCCGATCATGCGGCCGACGCCGCCGCGCCGCGCCGGGCGCATCGAAAAGCCGGCGGAGACCAAGGCCATGGTGCCCGCGAGCAGCGGCAGGGCGAGCAGGCTCTGAAAGTGCAGCCGGTGGCGGATCGCGGAAAACCCGGAGCGCTCGAGCAGCGCGATAAAATCCGGGAGAACCCAGACCGAGAGCGTGTCGGGCGAGGCGAAGCTGTCCTGCACGCGGCCGACGGTGAGATCGGTCGGCAGCTCCACCACGCGCTGCTTCTCCGGATAGTGGTCGGGACGGATCGTGCGGGCATCGTCGAGGATCCAGTCGCCATGTGCGAGACTGGCGTGCTGCGCCTCGATGCGGGTGAGCAGCCGGTCCTGGTCGTTGAGGCGGAACACGCTGACATCGTGCGCCGACAGCCGGTCGTGCTTCAGCGACACGCCGAGCGCGTGAATGATGGCGACCCCCTGCGGCTCGAAGCCATGATCCGCCTGGCGTAGCCAGAGCTGGTCGCCGGTCAGTGCCAGTGGCCCAGCGCCGTTGCGCAGATAGGTGGTGTCGAGCGACTCGGCGCGGGTCAGCATCACCGAAGAGAGCGGGCTGACCGCCGCGGTGGCGAAGGCGCCGAGCAGGGTCGCGGACAGCAGCGGTCCGGCGAGGAACTGCCAGGCCGAGACGCCGGCGGCGCGGGCGACAATCAGCTCCGAGGAGCGGGTGAGCCGCCAGAAAGCGATGATGCCGCCCAGCAGCACGGCGAAGGGCAGGATCTCCATCGCGACATAGGGCAGGCGCAGGGCCGCGATCTCGCTGACGATGCCGAAGCTGGCGTCCGGCCGGGTGGCGGCGCGGCGCAACAGCTCGATGAAGTCGAACAGCGACACCAGGCCGGCGAGAGCGGCGATCATCGCCAGGACGGCGAGCATGAACTGGCGGGTGATGTAGAGCGAGAGGGTCGCGGCCATGCGCGCGGTCTCAGGTGGTGCCGAGGCCGGGCAGCGCCCGGGCCATCATGCGCGGCAGCGGCACGCCGATCACGGGTCCGAACAGCGCCCAGGCGCAGACGATGCCGGGCAGCAGGGCGTGCACCCACATCAGCGGCACCAGCGAGGGCGAGCGCGCGGCGATGTTCTGGATCGCGAGCCCGAGCGCGAGCAGCCCGACCACCACGCCGATCGCGACGATCGGGCGGGCGATGCCGCCGTGGCGGCGGAACGAGCCCATCAGCACCGAGACCAGCGCCACCATCGCGAACGAGGCGGCGGTCAGCGGCACTGACAGGCGCCGATAGGCCTCGACGATGAACTTGCCCCGGTCGCGCGGGTTGCTGATCATCGACGGCTCGGGGTGCAGCAGCTCGGGAATCGACATCTCCGAGGCGTCCCGGTAGCGCTGCTCATCGGTCTTGGCGGCGCTGTTCAGGTCGATCGCGTTCTGGTCGAAGGTCAGGATGTCGAGCCGGCCGGTCTTGTGGTCGATCTCCTCGCGCGAGCCGTTCTGCAGCAGCACCCGTGGCCCGGCCGGGCCGTTCACCAGCCGCCCGCGCTGCGCCAGGATCGTGGCGTGGCTGTCCTTCTGCCGCGCGTCGTCGATCAGGATGCCGTGCAGCGTGCCGTCGCGGTCGCGCTTGCGGATATAGACGGTGAGCTGGTCGGAGACCGGCGTGAACACCCCCTCCTCCAGCAGGAAGGCGGCCATCTTGTTGCGGATTTCCCACTGGTATTCGCGGAACGCCGTCTCCGACAGCGGCACGATCCAGATCGACAGGGCATAGCCCGCGACCACCGAGATGAGCGTGAGGATCAGGGCGGGGCGTGCGAGCGCCCAGGGCGAGAGCCCGGCGGCGCGCATCACGGTCAGCTCGCGATCACCGGCAAGGCGCTGGTAGACGAACTGCACCACCACGAAGGTGGTGATCGGCAGGATGACGGAGATGAAGCTCGGGATGAGCAGCCCGGTGAGCTGCAGGAAGACGAGCAGCGACAACCCACGGTTGACGACCAGCTCCACGAAGCGCAGCGACTGCGTCAGCCAGATCAGCGCCACCAGACCGCCGGTGGTGGCGATCAGAGCGATGACGAGCTGGCGCAGGATGTAGCGGTCGATTCGGGTCGCGAGCATTGGGGTGATTGGCGTTCTCCGGCTTTGGCGCGGGTGGGCCGGTGGTCGCATGAGGGCCAGAGTTCTGGCGAAGCCGGGCGCCGAAGGCAACCGCAAGCCTGCCCGCGCAACGGAACGGATGGCAAAGGCTGCGCCTTCGCCGGGAGTCGGACCGCAGAGCCATCCGGCGG
>DATJSJ010000124.1:0-8051 GCA_035504175.1 Acetobacteraceae bacterium | reverse complement strand
AGCAACAGCCGACGATGCGGTCGCTGGACTGTCAAGCCATGCTGACAGTCGAAATCCTCGGACGGTGGATTCAATCCGTCGATTGTTGCCCCTGGGCCACTATGTCGGGACGCGGCGCCACCCCAATCGCCAACCGACCGCTTTACACACCCGAGCAGCGCCGTCGCCGCGATGCGTCGCGCTGGACGATCGTGCAAGGCGTGTTGGCGCCGCTACAGTTCCTCGTGTTTCTGGTGAGCCTCACGCTCGTCCTGCGCACGCTGTTCACCGGTGAGGGATTCGGCGCCGCCACGGTCTCAATCGTCGTCAAGACCGGGGTGCTGTACCTGATCATGGTGACCGGGTCGGTCTGGGAACGTGATGTGTTCGGGCGATACCTCTTCGCCCCGGCCTTCTTCTGGGAAGATGTGTGCAGCATGCTCGTGCTGGCACTGCACACGGCCTATCTGATCGGGCTTTTCTCGCACACGATCGACCCGCACCGGCTGATGTTTCTCGCGCTTTGTGCCTATGCGGCGTACCTCATCAACGCCTCGCAGTTCCTCGTTAAGCTGCGGGCTGCGCGGCGGGAAACCTCGGCGAACGAGTCAGCCTTCGGTCTGGTCCTTAGCGAATGACGTTCGTTGCCGCCAACGTCATGCGGACTTCGACGCAAGGATGCGCAGATACCCCGGTATTGCGCGAACGCGGCCAGCGCGAGGTGTTCTGCGGCCTGACCGGGATCGTCTGGTTGCACCGCAAGATCCATGACGCGTTCTTCCTGGTCGTCGGGTCCCGCACCTGCGCGCACCTGATCCAGTCGGCGGCCGGCGTGATGATCTTCGCCGAGCCGCGCTTTGCGACCGCCATCGTCGAGGAGCGCGATCTTGCCGGGCTGGCGGACGCCAACGAGGAACTCGATCGCGTCGTCACCCGCCTGCTGGAACGGCGCCCCGAGATCAAGCTGCTGTTTCTTGTGGGCTCCTGCCCGTCCGAGGTGATCAAGCTCGATCTTTCGGTCGCCGCCGCCCGCTTGTCGCGACGCTTTGCACCTGATGTTACCGTCCTGAACTATTCGGGCAGTGGTATTGAAACCACTTTCACGCAGGGCGAGGATGCCTGCCTCGCCGCGCTGGTGCCGCTGATGCCGCCCGCGCCGCGCGACGCGTCGACATCGCTGCTGGTGGTCGGTGCGCTCGCCGAGATCGTCGAGGACCAGCTGGCGCGGCTGTGGCGCGCGATGGGGGTCGAGGCGCTGCACTTTCTGCCCGCGCGCCGCGCCGCCGCGCTGCCGCCGGTCGGGCCTGGCACGCGGCTGCTGCTGGCGCAACCCTTCCTGGCCGAGACGGCGCGGCTGCTCGAGGCGCGCGGCGCGGTGCGCGTGCCGGCACCGTTCCCGCTCGGCGTCGAGGGCACGACGGAATGGCTGCGCGCCGGCGCTGCGGCGCTGGGCGTGGCGCCGCACGTGATCGACTCGGCGACGGAGACGGCGCGCGCCCGGGCCGCGGCGGCGGTCGCCGCCGTGCGCGCCGAAATGCAGGGCCGGCGCGCCTTCTTCTTCCCCGATTCGCAGCTGGAGGTGCCGCTGGCGCGGTTCCTGGCGCGCGAGCTCGGCATGCGCCTCGTCGAGGTCGCGACCCCCTATCTGCACGCATCGCATCTCGAGGCCGAGCTGGCGCTGCTGCCGCCCGAGACGCCGCTCTACGAGGCGCCGGACGTGGAGCGCCAGCTCGATCGCTGCCGCGCCGCTCGGCCCGACCTGGCGATCTGCGGTCTCGGCCTCGCCAATCCGCTTGAAGCCGACGGTATCGCGACGAAATGGTCGATCGAGCTGCTGTTCACGCCGGTGCAGGGCTACGAGCAGGCGGGCGACCTCGCCGCGCTGTTCGCGCGTCCGCTGCGCCGGCGCGCGCGGCTCGGGGTCTGAGCCGTGCAGCTCGCGCTCTGGACCTATGAGGGACCACCGCATGTCGGGGCGATGCGCGTCGCGACCGCGATGCGCGACGTGCACTACGTGCTGCACGCGCCGCAGGGCGATACCTACGCCGACCTGCTGTTCACGATGATCGAGCGGCGCGACCGCCGCCCGCCCGTCACGTACACCACGTTCCAGGCGCGCGACCTCGGCGGCGACACGGCACGGCTGTTCCAGCAGGCGCTGCGCGAGGCCTACGACCGGCACCGGCCGCAGGCGCTGCTGGTCGGCGCCTCCTGCACCGCCGAATTGCTGCAGGACGATCCGGCCGGCCTCGCCGAAGCGCTCGACCTGCCGGTGCCGGTGGTGCCGCTGGAGCTGCCGGCCTATCAGCGCAAGGAGAACTGGGGCGCCTCGGAGACCTTCTACCGGCTGGTGCGGGCGCTGGCCGGCGAGCGGCCGGCGCGCGAAGCGGCCGCGCCGCCCTGCTGCAACATCCTCGGCCCGACCGGGCTCGGCTTCCGCCACCGCGACGACGTCGCGGAGGTGCGGACGCTGCTCGCGGCGCTCGGCATCGCGGTGAACCTGGTCGCGCCCTGGGGCGCCGCGCCGGCCGATCTGGCGCGGCTTGGCGCAGCGGATTTCAACGTGGTGCTGTATCCGGAAATCGCGCTCGCCACGGCGCAATGGCTGGAGCGGCAATTCGGCCAGCCGTACACGCGGGTGGTGCCGATCGGCGTCGGTGCGACGCGCGACTTCATCCGCGAGGCGGCAGCACTCGCCGGGGTCGATCCCGCGCCGGCGCTCGATGCGCCGGGACTGCGCCAGCCCTGGTACGCGCGCTCGGTCGACTCGACCTATCTCACCGGCAAGCGCGTCTTCATCTTCGGCGACGCGACGCATGTCGTCGCGGCCGCCCGCGTCGCCGCGCAGGAGCTCGGCTTCGCCGTCGCCGGCCTCGGCACCTATGCGCGCGAGTTCGCCCGCGAGGTGCGCGACGCGGCGCGCCGGCACGGCGTCGCGGCGCTGGTCAGCGACGACCACCTGGAGGTCGAGCGTCACATCGCCGCACTTGCCCCGGACCTGGTGCTCGGCACGCAGATGGAGCGCCACATCGCCAAGCGCCTGCGACTGCCCTTCGCGGTGATCTCCGCCCCGGTGCACGTGCAGGATTTCCCCGCCCGCTACGCGCCGCAGATGGGGTTCGAGGGCGCCAACGTGCTGTTCGACACCTGGGTGCAGCCGTTGATGATGGGGCTGGAGGAGCATCTGCTCGGGATGTTCCGCGAGGATTTCGAGTTCGGCGCCGACGCGCCGGCCTCGCATCTGCAGCCCGCCGACCGGGCCGCACCGGCCGCCGACCCGGCGGCATCGGCGCCCGCGCCGGTTTGGGCGGTGGAGGCCGAACAGGAGCTCGGCAAGGTCCCGTTCTTCGTCCGCGCGCGGGCGCGACGCAACACCGAGCGCTTCGCCGCCGGCCGCGGCGAGCCGGTGATCACGATCGAGACGCTGTATGATGCCAAAGCGCATTTCAGCCGCTGACGCGCCCGCGCTGCGCGTCGTCGTCGTCACGATGGACAGCCATCTGGCGGCAACCCTCGACCGCGCCCGGCTCGCCCTGGCCGGCGAGCTTCCCGGCCTGGCGCTGACGCTGCACGCCGCCGACCAGTGGGGCGACGATGCCGCGGCACTCGCGCGCTGCCGCGCCGACATCGAAGCGGCGCACATCGTCGTGGTGACGATGCTGTTCCTCGACGAGCATATCCGCGCCGTGTACCCGGCCCTGACGGCGCGCCGCGACACCTGCGACGCGATGCTCTGCTGCCTGTCGGCGGGCGAGGTCGTGAAACTGACCCGGCTCGGGCGCTTCAGCATGTCGGGCGAGGCGGCCGGCGTGATCGCGCTGCTGAAGCGGCTGCGGGGCCGGACGGGCACGGGATCGAGCGGGCGCGGCCAGATGCGCATGCTGCGCCAGATCCCGGCGCTGCTGCGCTTCATTCCGGGCACCGCGCAGGACATGCGCAACTACTTCATCGCCATGCAGTATTGGCTGGCGGGATCGGCCGAGAACCTCGCCGGCCTGGTCCGGCTGCTGGCGGCGCGCTACGCCGCGGCGCGCGTGCCCGGGGCGGCGCCGCTGCGCATCGAGCCGCCGCGCCGCTATCCCGATGTCGGGCTGTACCATCCGGCGCTGGCCGGCGCGATTGCCGAGGATCCCGGTGCGCTGCCGGCGCGGGCGGAGGCAGTCGGCACGGTGGGCGTGCTGGTCATGCGCTCCCACGTGCTGGCGGGCAACACGGCGCATTACGACGGGGTGATCGCGGCGCTGGAGGCGCGCGGCCTGCGCGTCATCCCGGCCTTCGCCAGCGGCCTCGACGCGCGGCCGGCGATCGATCGCTTCTTCCGCCCGCCGGGCGGCGCCCGGATCGATGCGCTGCTCTCGCTCACCGGTTTCTCGCTGGTCGGCGGCCCGGCGTACAACGATGCCGGCGCGGCGCAGGCGGCGCTGGCCGCGCTCGACGTGCCCTACGTCGTCGCGCATCCGCTCGAGTTCCAGACGCTGGAGCAATGGCAGGCCGGCCCGTGCGGCCTTGCGCCGGTCGAGGCGACGATGATGGTGGCGATCCCGGAACTCGACGGCGCCATCTGCCCGATGACCTTCGGCGGCCGCAGCGCCGCGGCGGCCGGCCATGCGCATGCGATGACGGCGCATGCGGAGCGCGCCGGCGCGCTCGCCGCGCGGGTGGCGCGGCTGGTGGCGCTGCGTCGCAAGTGTCGCGCCGAGCGGCGCGTCGGCATCGTGCTGTTCAACTTCCCGCCCAATGCCGGCACGGTCGGCACCGCCGCCTATCTGTCGGTGTTCGCCTCGCTCCACAACACGCTGCGGGCGCTGCGCGACGGCGGCTATCGCGTCGAGCTGCCGGACAGTGCCGAGGCGTTGTGCGCCCGCATCGTGGACGGCAATGCGACGCGGTTCGGCACGCCGGCCAATGTCGCGGCCCGCATCCCGGCCGACGCGCATTACCGGCGCGAGCCGCACGTCGCCGAGATCGAGCGGCAATGGGGCCGCGCCCCCGGCCGGCACCAGACCGACGGGCGCAGCCTGTTCGTGCTCGGGGCGGAATTCGGCAACGTCTTCGTCGGCGTGCAGCCCGCCTTCGGGCACGAGGGCGACCCGATGCGGATGCTGTTCGCGCAGGATGCGGCGCCGACCCACGCCTTCGCCGCCTTCTACACCTGGCTGCGCACCGATTTCGCCGCCGACGTCGTGCTGCATTTCGGCACCCATGGCGCGCTGGAGTTCATGCCGGGCAAGCAGGCCGGGCTGTCCGGCGCCTGCTGGCCCGACCGGCTGATCGGCGACCTGCCGAACGTCTATCTCTACGCCTCGAACAATCCCTCGGAGGGCACGCTCGCCAAGCGGCGCGGTTACGCGACGCTGGTCAGCCACCTGACGCCGCCGGTGGCGCAGGCCGGGCTGTATCGCGGGCTGCGGGACCTGAAGGCCTCGCTCGATCGCTGGCGCCTGCTGCCGCCCGATGCTCATGCCAACGACGACACCGATGCCGATGCCGATTCCGGGGCGGATGCGGCCGCGGCGCTGGCCGGGCTGATCCAGGCGCAGGCCAGCGCCGTCAATCTCGCCGCGGCGGAGCCGGCCTGGCCGCGCGCCGACCGGGCCGCCGAGATCGAGCGGCTCGGCGTTGCCCTCTATGAGACCGAGGCGGCGCTGATCCCGCACGGGCTGCACGTGGTCGGCGCGCCGCCCGACGCGGCGGCGCGGGCGCAGATGCTGGATGCGGCCGGCATCGCCGATCCGACCCGACGCGCCGAACTCGACCGGCTGCTCGGCACCGATCACGAGCTGCCGGCGCTGCTGCACGCGCTCGACGGCGGCTTCATCCGGCCGGCGCCCGGCGCCGATCTGCTGCGCAATGCGGACGTACTGCCGACCGGGCGCAATCTGCATGGCTTCGACCCGTTCCGCATCCCGAGCACGTTTGCGATGCAGGACGGCGCGGCGCAGGCGGAGCGGCTGCTGGCGCGCTGCCGCGCCGATGGCGGCACGCTGCCCGAGACGGTGGCGCTCGTGCTCTGGGGCAGCGACAACATCAAGACCGAGGGCGGCCCGATCGCGCAGGCGCTGTGGCTGATCGGCGCCGCGCCGCGGCTGGACAGCTACGGCCGGCTGTGCGGCGCCGCGCTGCTGCCGCTGGCGCAACTGGGGCGGCCGCGCATCGACGTGCTGATCACGCTCTCGGGCATCTTCCGCGACCTGCTGCCGATGCAGACGCGGCTGCTCGCCGAAGCGGCGCTGCTCGCCGCCGGCGCCGAGGAGCCGGACGAGCAGAACTTCATCCGCAAGCACGCCCGCGCCTTCATGGCCGTGCATGGCGGCGACCTCGAGCAGGCGAGCCTGCGGATCTTCGGCAACGCCGACGCCGCCTACGGCGCCAACGTGAACCTGATGCTCGACCATGGCGGCTGGCAGGACGAGGCCGAGCTCGCCGAGGCCTTCGTGCGCCGCAAGGGCTTCGCCTATGGCGTGCGCGGCCGGCCGCAGCGGCAGGAGCGGGTGCTGGCGCACCTGCTGCGCCAGGTCGACGCGACGTACCAGAACCTCGATTCGGTCGAGCTCGGCGTCACCACGATCGACCATTATTTCGATTCGCTCGGCGGCATCAGCCGCGCCGTCGGGCGCGCGCGGGGCGCAATGCAGCCCGTCTATATCGGCGACCAGACGACCGGCGCCGGCAAGGTGCGCAGCCTCACCGAGCAGGTGGCGCTGGAGACCCGCACGCGCACGCTCAACCCGGGCTGGTACGAGCCGCTGCTCGCGCATGGCCGCGAGGGCGTGCGCCACATCGAGTCGCATGTCAGCAATACGCTGGGCTGGTCCGCCACCACCGGCCAGGTGGCGCCGTGGGTCTATCAGACCCTGGCGGAGACCTACCTGCTCGACGCGGCGATGCGCGATCGCCTGGTGCGGCTCAATCCGGCCGCGTCGGCGCGCATCGCCAACCGGCTGCTCGAGGCGCAGGAGCGGCGCTACTGGTCGCCCGACGCGGCGACGCTGGAGAGCCTGCGGCGCGCTGGCGAGGATCTCGAAGACCGGCTGGAAGGCGTCGGCGTGGAGGCGGCAGCATGAGCGCGACACTGATCGACAGGCGACGCCACGAGGACGGCGAAGGCAGCGTCCAGGTGCGGATGGATCCCGCCCTCGCGATCGGACGCGCCAAGGTGTTCGCCGTCTACGGCAAGGGTGGCATCGGCAAGAGCACGACCTCCTCGAACCTCTCCGTCGCCTTCGCCCGGCTCGGCCGGCGGGTGCTGCAGATCGGCTGCGATCCGAAGCACGATTCGACCTTCACGCTCACCAAGCGGCTGGTGCCGACGGTGATCGACGTGCTCGAATCGGTGGATTTCCACGCCGAGGAGCTGCGCGCCGAGGATTTCGTCTACGAAGGCTATGGCGGCGTGCTGTGCGTCGAGGCCGGCGGCCCGCCCGCCGGCACCGGCTGCGGCGGCTACGTCGTCGGCCAGACGGTCAAGCTGCTGAAGCAGCACCACCTGCTCGACGACACCGACGTGGTGGTGTTCGACGTGCTCGGCGACGTGGTGTGCGGCGGCTTCGCCGCACCGCTGCAGCATGCCGGGCGGGCGCTGATCGTCGCCGCGAACGATTTCGACTCGATCTTCGCGATGAACCGCATCGTCGCGGCGATCCAGGCGAAGGCCCGCAACTACGCGGTGCGGCTCGGCGGCGTCATTGTCAACCGCAGCGCCGAGGCCGATCAGATCGCGCGGTTCAACGCCGCGGCGGGCCTTCGGACGCTGGCGCATTTCCCCGATCTCGACGTGATCCGCCGCAGCCGGCTGAAGAAGGCGACGCTGTTCGAGATGGAGCCGTCGCCGGCGCTCGAGGCGGTGCAGGCCGAATATCTGCGCCTGGCCGCGGCGCTGTGGGAGGGCGTCGAGCCGCTCGACGCCGCGCCGCTGAAGGATCGCGAGATCTTCGAACTGCTGGGGTTCGACTGATGCCGGGGGCCGCGTATCAGCAGCGGCGGGCGGAGCTGCTCGACTATTTCGACCGCACCGCGCTGGAGGCGTGGAAGCGGCTCGCCTCGGACGCGCCGCTCAACCGCATCCGCGCCAG